>NZ_JCBANH010000030.1:0-62295 GCF_059760925.1 Achromobacter sp. 1011791174 | reverse complement strand
GGTTCCAAGGGGGCGGATTCCGGCGTGCGCGGGGGGGCGCCGGAGACGGGCCAGGGGCTCAGGGACTCAGCCGATCCGCTTGAGCGCGGTCCGGTAGTGTTGGCCGCGCGCCACGTAGTGCGCGGTGTTCTTGTGCAGTCCGGCGATTTCCTCGGGGGACAGTTCGCGGACGATCTTGCCGATGCCGATGACCAGCGAATTGTCGGGAATGACTCGGTCCTCGGGGATGATGGCGCCGGCGCCGATCAGGCAGTTGCGACCGATCACGGCGTTGTTCAGCACGATGGCCTGCATGCCGACCAGGGCGCCTTCGTGGATGGTGCAGCCATGCAGCATGGCCTGGTGGCCCACGGTGACGTTCGGGCCGATCTCCATGGGACAGCCTTCATCCACGTGCAGCACGCTGCCCTCCTGGATGTTGGTGCCCCGGCGGATCAGGATGGCGTCGTTGTCGCCCCGGATGGAGACGTGCGACCAGATGCTGACGCCGGCCTCCAGCGTCACGTTGCCGATGATGTCGGCGCTGTCGGCCACGTAGGCCGAGGGGTCGATACGGGGGATCAGGTCGTCGAGCTGGTACAGCGGCATGCCAGGAAGTCTCCGGAGACGGCGCGGGGGGAGGGAATCGGGGCGGCGCGCTAGGCCGAGCCCTTGCTGGCCGCCAGGGCTCGGTCCGCCTCGCGCTGGCGCAGCAGGCGGCGCAGGATCTTGCCGGTGGTGGTCATGGGCAGTTCGTCGACGAACTCGATTTCCTTGGGGTACTCGTATGGCGCCAGGCGCTCGCGCACATGTTCCTGCAGGTTCTCGATGATGTCCTGGCGGTCGCGCTGGGCGAATTCGGGGGTCAGCACCACATAGGCCTTCACCACGGCGCCGCGTTCGGGATCGGGCTTTGGCACGACAGCCGCATTGGCCACGGCCGGATGGCCGAGCAGGCAGCTTTCGATCTCGCCCGGGCCGATGCGGTAGCCGGCCGACTTGAACACGTCGTCCGCGCGGCCGGCATACCAGAGGTAGCCGTCGGCGTCGATGCTGGCCAGGTCGCCGGTCAGGCACCAGTCGCCCTTGAACTTGGCCTGCGTGGCGGCCTCGTTGCGCCAGTAGCCCAGGAACAGCACCGGATCGGGATAGCCGTGGATGTCCAGCCGGTTGAGCGCGACCTCGCCGACTTCGCCGGTGGGAGCGGGCTCGCCGTGCTCGTCCAGCACCGCCACGCGGTGGCCGGGGTAGGGCCGGCCCATGCTGCCGGCCTTGGCGGGCCAACGCTTGTTGCTGTTGCCCACCAGGTAGTTCATCTCGGTCTGGCCGAACATCTCGTTGGGCGTGATGCCCAGCGCCTTCTCGCACCAGCCGAACACCGTCTCGCCCACGCTTTCGCCGGCGCTCATGATGGCGCGCAGCGCCAGCTGATAGTGGCTGCGCGGGTCCGGCACCGCCTTCATCATCATCTTCAGGGCGGTCGGGAACAGGAAGGTGTTGGTGACCTGGTAGCGCTCCATCAGCTCGAAGGCGCGCTCGGCCGAGAAGCGGCCGCGGGTGCCGACGATGGGATGGCCGAAATAGAGGGTGGGCAGCAGCGCGTCCATCATGCCGCCGGTCCAGGCCCAGTCCGCCGGCGACCAGAAGACGTCGGCGGGCTTGGGGAACCAGTCCTGCGAGGCGACGAAGCCGGGCAGGTTGCCGATCAGCGCGCTGTGCGGCAGCAGGGCGCCCTTGGGCGCGCCGGTGGTGCCGGAGGTATAGAGCAGGATGGCCGGGTCCGACGAGCGGGTCGGAACGGGCTTGAATTCGGAAGGCTGGCGGGCCAGCAGGCTGCGCCACGGCAGCACCCGCTCGTCGGCGAAGCCGATGCCGATGATCTGTTGCAGGGCGGGACAGTGGTCGCTGACGGCCAGCAGGTTGGCGCTGGAGGCGTGGTCGACGATGGCGACACGGGTCTCGGAGTCGCGCAGCCGGGTCTCCAGGGCCTCGGGGCCGAACAGCGCCGACAGGGGCAGCACCACCGCGCCGACGCTGTAGATCGCCATGTGGGCCACGACGGTTTCGGGCCGTTGCCCCAATACAACACCGACCCGGTCGCCGCGATTCACGCCCATCTTGATCAGGCCATTGGCCAGCTGATTGGCGGCTTCGGCCAGTCGGGCATAGGTCCAGACCTCGCGATTGCCCGCTTCATCTTCGTAGTAGATGGCGATGCGCCGCGCATCCGGACTGCTGGATGCCCAGCGGTGGCAGCACGCTTCCGCGATGTTGAACTGGGTAGGCACCAGCCAGCGGAAAGTTTGGTAGAGCGCCTGATATTGGTCGTTCATGGCCCTATGTTGTGAGCATGTTGCAGCGTGAACGGGCCGCTCGCCCGTTGCCCAACTGCAAGCATGACCTAGAGGGGCGTGAACTGCAACATCCCCGTTGCGTAACGGGGACGTATAAGGGTTATCACGGGTGCTTGCCCTGGCGGCGCAGCGCCGACGGCAGCGCCGGCAGCGATAGCGAGCGCGGCTTGCGGCTGGACGGATCGGCCTGGCGCCCGGCCTGATGCTCGGCCTGGATGGCGGCCCAGTCCAGCAGCTGCAGCTGGCCGTCGTGGGTTTCCGCCAGCGCCGACAGGCTTTCCACCCAGTCGCCGTCGTTGCAGTACAGGATGCCGCCCACGTCGCGCAGTTCGGCCTTGTGGATGTGTCCGCAGACCACGCCGTCCAGGCCGCGCCGGCGCGCCTCGCCGGCCAGCGCTTCCTCGAAGTCGGTGATGAAGGACACGGCGTTCTTGACCTTGTGCTTCAGGTACTGGGACAGCGACCAGTAGTGCAGCCCCATGCGGTGGCGCAGCCGGTTGAAGTGATGGTTGAGCCACAGCGCCAGCTGATACAGCCCGTCGCCCAGGTGCGCCAGCCAGCGGCTGTGCTGGATCACCCCGTCGAACTGGTCGCCATGCAGCACCAGCAGGCGCAGGCCCTTGGCCGTCACGTGCACGTCTTCGTCCAGGATCTCGATGTCGCCGAAGGCAAAGCCGCAGAACTCGCGGGCGAATTCGTCATGGTTGCCGGGGATGAAGACCACGCGGGTGCCGTTGCGGGCCTTGCGCAGGATGCGCTGGATCACGTCGTTGTGCGCGCGCGGCCAGTGCCAATGCTTGCGCAGCTGCCAGCCGTCGACGATGTCCCCCACCAGGTAAAGGGTGTCGGAATCGTTGTGCTCCAGGAAATCGAGCAGGAATTCCGCTTTGCACCCGGCAGTGCCCAGGTGAATATCGGAAATCCAGAGAGCGCGCCAGTGGGCGGGGCGGATTTCGTTCACGGTTGCTTCCATGGGGGCTGTCGTCATGCCTCAGGATGAAACCATCGGGCGATGACGGCGCCATGAAAAATCCGTGACGGTGTTGTGACGATTGCAACGCGGGCGCCGCAACACTTGTCGCGGGAGCGGGCCTAGTGTGCTGTCCCGCAGATACGCCCGCACGAAATCCACCCCTAGCCGCCATGGCGTCGTTGCAAATCCTCGTGATACCTACGGGTATCACTGCGGTTTGCGCCTAGCCCTGACGTCTATGGATGAATTTCGTCATGCGGACGTACCTACGGGACAGCACACTAGCGCAGTCCCGCGAGCATTTCGTGCACGTCGTGCGCCATGACCGCCAGCAGCCCCACCAGCGCCAGGTAGGCGCTGCCGTAGGCGAGCTTGTTTTCCAGCGTGGTGCCGTAATAGGCCTGGTTTTCCGGCAGGGTCGGGTCGTACTTGAAGGCGCGCACCACGTTCGGGAAGGCGAGCACGGCGACCAGGATCAGCATGGGGCTGGGCCGCCAGAAGAACAGCGCCACCAGCACCGGCACGCCCGCCAGCCAGACTCGGGGCGACAGCACGGCCGTGATGCGGCCGCCGTCGAACGGCGACAGCGGGATCAGGTTGAAGAGATTGATGAAGAAGCCGGCGTAGGACAGCGCCAGCAGCAGGTCGCTGCCCGTGTCGCGCGCGGCGAAGTAGCAGGCCAGCGAGGCCAGCGTGCCCGCGAAGGGTCCGCCCAGCCCCACATAGGCCTCGGTGTCGGCGTTCAGCGGCTGGTCCTTCAGCTGGATCCAGGCGCCCACGAAAGGAATGAACACGGGCGCGCCCACTTCCAGGCCGCGCTGGCGCGCCGCCACGTAGTGGCCCAGCTCGTGCACCAGGAGCAGCAGCACGAAGCCGGCGGCGTAGCGCCAGCCGAACACCCAGGCATAGGCCGCCACCGACAGCAGCATGGAGCCGCCGGTGGCCAGCAGCTTGCCGAACTTCAGGTACTTGAAGCCCGACAGCAGCAACAGCAGGACTTTCACCGGCGTGCGATCACTGCTGGCCCGGGCCGGCGGGATCCGCCTTCTTGCGGCGCAGGCGCGACCAGATGCCGCCGCCCAGCGCGGCAACGGCGATGAGGCCGACCTTGGCGAACTTCAGCAGGAAGGCGCCGATGACCGCGAACAGACCCAGCTTCTTCGCCGCCACGCCGGCCACCAGCGCGGCCAGGCCGTACTCGGCGACCTTGTCGGTCGAGGAGTTGAAGTCGGCGTAGCGCTTGCCTTCGACGTAATCGATGTTGTTCAGCAGGGCCAGCACGGCGCCCTTGTCCTTCGGCACCTGGCTTTGCTGCGTGATCAG
This sequence comes from Achromobacter sp. 1011791174, assembly GCF_059760925.1. Taxonomy (NCBI): domain Bacteria; kingdom Pseudomonadati; phylum Pseudomonadota; class Betaproteobacteria; order Burkholderiales; family Alcaligenaceae; genus Achromobacter; species Achromobacter sp. 1011791174. The sequence goes on along the minus strand of NZ_JCBANH010000030.1, from coordinate 57,666 downwards.
GTCCAGCGTGATGTAGCCTTCGCGGCCCAGGGCGTAGGTGTTGTAGTTGACCGTCGGGTCGCTCTGCGCGCCGTCGTCCTTGTGCTTGGCGGCCACGGACCACACCAGCCGCTGCGTTTTGCTGTCGTACTTGGGCGCCTCGACCCAGCCGTCGATCAGCAGCTCGGGGAAGCCGCGCTTGACGCGCTCGACGTTGGATTGCTTGGTGCCTTCGCGCAGGCTGTCCAGCAGCTCGCCGACGTTCCAGTTGCGGGCGTCGTCGTCCTTGATGTAGCCGGTCTTCTCGAAGTTGACGGTGATCAGCCAGTCGTCCTCGTCCCCCTTGGGCAGCACCACGCCCAGCAGGCTGGGATCCTTGCCGTTGCCATAGGCCGCCATCAGGCGGTCGGCCTGCAGGCGCGGCACGAACATCATGTTGTCGGGCAGCTTGAGCACGGCCTGGCCGCCGAGCTTCACTTCGGCGGGGCCTTGCTGGGCGGCGGAAAGCGCGGCCTGCGAGGCGGCTTCGATTTCCTTGCGGGCGTCGGCGTTCTGGGCATGCGCCCACGGCAGGAAGAACAGGGCGCTGGCGGCCAGCGTCAGGCGGGAGAGTAGGGCGCGCATGGATAAGGTCCGGTTTTAAATAGGGCCTTATTGTCTTGGCGCGCAGCTTTCAGCTTTCTGAACGCGCCGGTGAGAATCGGCGCGTAAGTTTTCTGATTGAAACTTGGTATTACTTGACGGCCCTGGCGGCGCTATTTTCCGGACGCCCGGGCTTGGCGCGCGGGGGCGCGTTGCGCAGGCGCGTGCCCAGGATCCGGTCATGCAGGAACTGGCCGTCGCGGTCGATCCAGGTCCAGATGAAAATCATGAAGGGGGCTGCGACGATGAACATGTCCATGGACGGCCAGCCCGTGTAGCGCGCCGCCAGCCAGACCAGGGCGGCGCCCGCCAGCACCAGGGGCCAGGCGAGGATGTAGCGCAGCATCAGCAGCGGCACGGAGGGTGGCTGGCCGTCGCGGCCGACCAGCTGGATGTTCCAGGTCTTCATGGGCAGCGTCTGGCCCCGGCGGCGCCAGCACAGCACGAAGTAGGCGCCGATCGCCACGAACAGCCAGGCTTGGCGTAGCGGGCGCAGTTCCAGCGCATTGCGACTCTGGGTCAGCGTATCCATCAGATAGCCCGCCAGGAACACCACGCCGAACAGCAGCACGGCTTCGTACATCATGCACGCGAACCGGCGCAGCCGGTTGGGAGTCTGGTCTGGGGAGGCGTCGGGCGTCATGGGCGGCTATCTTAGCAAAGGGCCGCGGGTTTGCGCCGGGCCCGGCGGGCGGCGCGCTTGCGTCGGCGCAAACGGGTTGGGGCAAGACCATTCGCCGCCGACGCGGGAGCGTCCGGCCGGCGATCCGTGCGAGGCGGAGGCGAAAAAAAACCCGCCGGTGAGGGCGGGTCTATAAAAGGGGCTATGCAGCCCCCAAGGGGAAATCTGTCCGGGCCCGCCAGGGGCCCATCGGCGCTCAGGCGGCCGAGTGCGCGTCCTTCGCGCTCGCCTTGCCAACCAGGGCGCGGATGCCGTGGGCCAGCTTGCGCAGTCCGGCGGCCAGGGCGCGCATCGGGTGCGGGCGGAATTGCTCTTCGATCGCCTGGAGCATCAGTTGGCGCTCGAGTTCGTCGGTCAGGCGGATGGTGTTGTTCAGGTTCGTCACGTTAGCCTCCACGGGCTTGCACATTTGTTTAGCTACTAGGGATAACCCGAATTATAGGGTTTACCCTGGTCGTGTGCAAGAGGCTGGTGCGAATCGGCAACACCGTGTAGCTGATGATGCCCCAAAACGTTGCGGCGGGGCACCATAAGCAAAGATAGCCGCACCATGTTGCGGCGCTTTTACAACGAGGCATCCGCTGCGGCGGACGCCGGCGCCCCGTGGCGGGGCGCCGGGGATCAGGCGTCAGGCGTCCCGGTAGCCCGCCGCCACCAGCTCGAAGCCGAACAGGCGGCAGTCCAGCGCGCCGTTGTGCAGCGGGACGCGGCGCTTGGGTTTCAGGCGCATGCGCTGGGGCAGCTCCAGGTCGCTGGTGATGATGTGCAACTGCCAGCCGGCGAAGTTGCGCTTCAGGCAGGTCGCCCATTCGGACCAGAGCTGCGCGTCCTGCTCGGTCGGCATCCGTTCGCCGTAAGGCGGGTTGGTGACGATCCAGCCATGGTCGGCCGGCGCCTGGACCTGGCGGGCATCACCCACTTCGAAACGGATCGAGTCCGAGGTCAGCCAGGCGCGCTCGGCGTTGTTGCGGGCGAACTCGATTGCCTGCGGATCCAGGTCATAGCCGACCAGCGGCGCGTCCAGCTGGGGCAGGATGCGGGCGCGGGCGTCTTCCTTGAGGTCGCGCCAGCGGCGCGGGTCATGGCCGCGCAGCCGCTCGAAGCCGAAGGGACGGGAGATGCCGGGAGGCACGCCCAGCGCGATCCAGGCGGCTTCGATCAGGATGGTGCCCGAGCCGCAGAACGGATCCAGCAGCGGAGCCGCCGGATCCCAGCCGGCCAGGGCCAGCATGCCGGCCGCCAGGTTCTCGCGCAGCGGGGCCTCGCCCTTGTCCAGGCGCCAGCCGCGCTTGAACAGCGATTCCCCGGAGGTGTCCAGGTACAGCGTGGCGGTATGGCCGGTCAGGAACAGGTGCACGCGCGCATCGGGGCGCACGGTGTCGATGTCGGGACGCTCGCCTTCGCGCTCGCGCAGGCGGTCGCAGATGCCGTCCTTGGCGCGCAGGTTGCAGTATTGCAGGCTCTGCACCGGGCTCTTGATCGCCGAGGTGTCCACGCGCAGCGTTTGCTCGGCGCCGAACCAGCGCTCCCAGGGCGTGGCGCGGGCCAGGTCGAGGATGTCGTCCTCGTGGGAGATCTCGGCGTGCGCGACCTGGACCAGGATGCGCGTTGCCAGCCGCGAATAGAGGTTGGCGCGCTGCACGCCGGCCCAGTCGGCGCTGAAGGAACAGCCGGCGCGGCCGGCGCGGGCGTCTTCATAGCCCAGCGCCTGCATTTCCGCGGTCAGCGCTTCTTCCAGACCCTGGGGGCAGGGCGCGAAGACCTGGAACACCTCGGCCTGGCGGGGCTCGCGCGGACGGCGGCCACGGGCGTGAAAGTCGGGCTCGTCGCGGGCTTCGGTGGCGTATTCGATCTCGTCGTCGCGGTCCGGCTCGGGGGCGAATTCCGGCGCCGGGCCGTCGTCCTCGAACGGATCGTAGAAGCGGCCCGCGGGCGTGGCGGGCGCGACGTACTGGTTGTCGCGGTCGCGCGGGGCGCGAGCGGGCCTGGCGCCAGCGGCGCGGCGCGGCGCGCCGCCGTCATCGCGCCGGCCACGGCCGGCATCGGTCCGGCTGGCGGCGCCTCGGGCCGCCACGGGCTTGCGCGGGGCGCGTTCGCCGTCACCGGCGTCGCGCGCGGGCGCGTCCGGCGTCTTCAGGCGTTCGATTTTTTCCTTGTCGCGCTCGATCTGGGCGACCAGGCGGGCGCGGGCGCCGCTGCGGCTGCGCTTGGCCGGCGCGGCCTCGCTTTCGGCGCGGGCGTCGCGCGCGGTTTTCTTGATTGTCAGCGTCTTGCGCGGACGGTCCTGTTCGTCAGAGGACATGCGGATCCTGGCTTATGGGCAAAGGCAGAGGGGAAATCAGAAGGGTTTGACGACGACCAGCGCCACCACCGCCAAAAGCAGCAAGACGGGAACTTCGTTGAACCAGCGATAGAACTTGTGCGAACGGGTGTTCTTGCCCTGTTCGAATTTGCGCAGCATGACGCCACAGGCGTGATGGTAGCCGATCACGAGCAGCACGAAAAAGAGCTTGGCGTGCATCCAGCCGTTGCCCGGACCCACGCCGATGCGGTAGCCCAGATACAGCCACATGCCGAAGGCCACGGCGACCACGGCCAGCAGGGTGGTGAAGCGGTACAGCCGGCGCGCCATGCCCAGCAGGGTGGCCTGGACCGAGGCGTCGGATTGCTGGGCCAGGTTGACGAAGATGCGCGGCAGGTAGAACAGCCCGGCGAACCAGGAGGCGATGAAGACGATATGGAAGGTCTTGACCCAGAGCATGGCCATGGCGCGGTCCCGTTTGCGTGGAAAGCCGCATTGTAAGCCGCGGCTTTCGCGCGCCTGGGCGGGCTGGCGGGCGCGGACGCCAGACCGCCCAGGCGCATGGGAGGGAAGCGCCACGGGCGCTTCCGGGATGCCCATGCCGCCTAGATCACATAGAGGTCGACGTATTCGTTCACCGGCATTGCCTCCAGCCGCGCCTGATCCAGCGAGGCATCGAGGATGCGGCGCTGCTGCCGGTCCGGGAACACGCGGGCGAGGTTGGTGCGGAACTTGGCTTCCAGCAGCGGGATGCCCTCGGCGCGGCGGCGCAGGTGGCCGATCGGGTATTCGCAGACCACCTCGTCCAGCCTGTCGCCGTCCTCGAACTCCACGGTCAGCGCATTGGCGATGGAGCGCTTGGCCGGATCGTGATAGTCGCGGGTATAGGCCGGATCCTCGACGCAGACGATCTTGGCGCGCAGGGCGTCGATGCGCGGATCGCGCGCCACGCCGTCCTCGTAGTCGGAGGCGGTCAGGCGGCCGTACAGCAGCGGCACGGCCACCATGTACTGGATGCAGTGGTCGCGGTCGGCCGGGTTGTTCAGCGGACCCTGCTTGTCGATGATGCGGATGCAGGCCTCGTGCGTGCGGATGACGATGCGGCTGATGTCCTCGGCCTTGCGGCCCAGCAGGCGCAGCCGTTCGTGCAGCTGCATCGCGCATTCCACGGCGGTCTGGGCGTGGAACTCGGCCGGATACGAGATCTTGAACAGCACGTTCTCCATCACGTAGCTGCCGTAGGGCCGCTGGAACTTGAACGGCTGGCCCTTGAACAGCACGTCGTAGAAGCCCCAGGTCTTGGCGCTGAGCACCGACGGATAGCCCATCTCGCCGCTGCGGGCGATCAGCGCCAGGCGCACGGCGCGGCTGGTGGCGTCGCCGGCGGCCCAGCTCTTGCGGCTGCCGGTGTTGGGCGCGTGACGATAGGTGCGCAGGCTCTGGCCGTCGACCCAGGCCAGCGACACGGCGTTGATGACTTCATCGCGCTCCAGGCCCAGCATCTGCGCCACCACGGCGGTGGACGCCACCTTGACCAGCACCACGTGATCCAGGCCGACCTTGTTGAAGGAGTTCTCCAGCGCGATGCAGCCCTGGATCTCGTGCGCCTTGATCATGCCGGTGAGCACGGCGCGCATGCTCAGGGGCGGCTTGCCTGCGGCCACGGCGGTGCGCGACAGCCAGTCGGCGACGGCCAGGATGCCGCCCAGGTTGTCGGACGGATGGCCCCATTCGGCGGCCAGCCAGGTGTCGTTGAAATCCAGCCAGCGGATCATCGCGCCGATGCTGAAGGCGGCCTGCACCGGATCCAGCTGGAACTGGGTGCCGGGGACCTTGGCGCCCTGCGGCACCACCGTGCCGGGCACGATCGGGCCCAGCAGCTTGCGGCACGCCGGGTACTCCAGCGCTTCCAGGCCGCAGCCCAGCGTGTCGATCAGGCAGTTGCGCGCGGTCTCGTAGGCGAGATCGCTCTGGATGTCATGGTTGAGGACGTAGTCCGCGATATCGGCCAGCACCTGGTCGGGATCGGGACGCACGTTGGAGATGGGGGCGGACATGCGGATACCTCTCCTGGAAATGGATACAGGAGGCCGCGGCGGGCCCGCGCGGCGCCGGATGGGACGACGACGGGCCCGGGGCGGTCACGTTACTTCCGCTTCTCGATCGGCACGAACTTCCGGTCTTCCGGGCCCACGTAGTTGGCGGTGGGGCGGATGATCTTGTTGTCGACGCGCTGCTCGATGATGTGGGCCGACCAGCCCGCCGTGCGCGCGATGACGAACAGCGGGGTGAACATGGCGGTGGGCACGCCCATCATGTGGTAGCTGACGGCCGAGAACCAGTCCAGGTTGGGGAACATCTTCTTGATGTCCCACATGACGGTTTCCAGGCGTTCGGCGATGTCGAACATCTTGGTGCTGCCGGCCTTCTTCGAGAGCTTGCGGGCGACTTCCTTGATGACCTTGTTGCGCGGGTCGGACACGGTGTAGACCGGGTGGCCGAAGCCGATCACGACTTCCTTGGCCTCGACGCGGCGGCGGATGTCGGCCTCGGCCTCGTCGGGGGTCTCGTAGCGCTTCTGCACTTCGAACGCGACTTCGTTGGCGCCGCCGTGCTTGGGGCCGCGCAGCGCGCCGATGGCGCCGGTGATGGCGGAATAGATGTCCGAGCCCGTGCCGGCGATCACGCGGCCGGTGAAGGTCGAGGCGTTGAATTCATGCTCGGCGTACAGGTTCAGCGAGATGTGCATGGCGCGCACCCACTCTTCGCTGGGCTTCTCGCCGTGCAGCAGGTGCAGGAAGTGGCCGCCGATGCTGTCGTCGTCGGTCTGCACGTCGATGGTGCGGCCGTTGTGGCTGTAGTGGTACCAGTACAGCAGGGCCGAGCCCAGGTTGGCCATCAGGCGGTCGGCGATGTCGCGCGCGCCGGGCAGGTTGTGGTCGTCCTTCTCGGGCAGCACGCAGCCCAGCACCGACACGGCCGTGCGCATCACGTCCATCGGGTGGCTGGCGGCGGGCAGCGCTTCCAGCGCCAGTTGCAGCTGCACCGGCAGGCCGCGCAGGCTGCGCAGCTTTTCCTTGTAGGCCTTCAGTTCGGCCTTGGTCGGCAGCTTGCCGTGGACCAGCAGGTGGGCGATTTCCTCGAACTCGCAGGTGTCGGCGACGTCCAGGATGTCGTAGCCGCGGTAGTGCAGGTCGTTGCCGCTGCGGCCGACGGTGCACAGCGCGGTATTGCCGGCGACGACGCCGGACAGCGCCACGGATTTCTTGGGCTTGAATGCCGCCTTTTCCTCGGGCTGGGCCTGCGTCTTCGCGTCCGCCTTGGGGGCTTGCTTCTTGGGGGCCGTGCTCATGTCTCTACTCTCCTTGCCTTGCGGGATGGTCAATGCAGTGGGACGGGCGGGCGCGGCGGATCGCCGCCGCGCCCGCCGCCGTAGACGGTGCGGGACTAGCCCTTGTTCTTCTGGAACAGGGCGTCCAGCTTCGATTCGAATTCGTGATAGCCGATGCGGTCGTACAGCTCTTCGCGCGTCTGCATCAGGTCGACCACGTTCTTCTGGTGGCCATCGCGGCGGATGGCGGTGTAGACGGCCTCGGCGGCCTTGTTCATGGCGCGGAACGCCGACAGCGGGTAGAGCACCATGCCCACGCCCACGCTCTTGAGTTCCTCGACCGAGAACAGCGGGGTCTTGCCGAATTCGGTGATGTTGGCCAGCACCGGCACTTTCACCGCCTTGACGAAGCGGTCGTAGGTGGGCAAATCGTAGGCGGCTTCGGCGAAGATGGCGTCGGCGCCGGCTTCGACGCAGGCCAGCGCGCGCTCGATGGCGGCGTCCACGCCGTGCGAGGCGATGGCGTCGGTGCGGGCGATCAGGTAGAAGTCGCTGTCGGTGCGGGCATCGGCGGCGGCCTTCACGCGGTCGGCCATTTCCTCGGTGCTGACGATTTCCTTGCCGGGACGGTGGCCGCAGCGCTTGGCGCCGACCTGGTCCTCAATGTGGCAGGCGGCCGCGCCGAACTTGATCAGGCTCTTGACCGTGCGGGCGATGTTGAAGGCCGACGGACCGAAGCCGGTGTCGATGTCGACCAGCAGCGGCACGTCGCACACGTCGGTGATGCGGCGCACGTCGGTCAGCACGTCGTCCATGGTGTTGATGCCCAGGTCCGGCAGGCCCAGCGAGCCGGCGGCGACGCCGCCGCCCGACAGGTAGATGGCGCGGTAGCCGGCGCGCTTGGCCAGCAGCGCATGGTTGGCGTTGATGGCGCCGATGATCTGCAGCGGGCTTTCTTCGGCCAGCGCGCGACGGAACAGGGCGCCGGGCGATTCGGGTCTGGACATGGGTGGTCTCCGTGTATGTGGACCGGGTGTTCTGGACGTCCCCGGGCAGTGGGTGTGCCGGTCCGAGGCGGGCCCGGCGCCGGCTCGTGGCTGGCGTCCGACCTTACCTCGGGTCCGGAAAATAAATCTGTCCCCTGCGCGACAATCGTTTGCGACGCATTGGCGGCGGCGCAAGCGGACAGGTGTATTTGCCGGGGCGCAGGCGTCCGAAGACGCCTGGCGGGCGGCCTGCGATCGCATGGCGCGGATGGCGCCCGCGCATCGCCGGCCTGTGAATTGGGCCCGCGAACGGGCCCAATTTTCATGCTCGACCTGATTACTTCAGCAGGTCCTTCACGCCGTCGCGCTCTTCGAGCAGCTCTTTCAGCGTGAAGTCCAGGCGCTCGCGCGAGAAGGCGTCGATTTCCAGGCCTTCGACGCGCTTGTATTCGCCGTTTTCGGTGATGACCGGCACGCCGTAGATGATGCCTTCGGGGATGCCGTAGGAACCGTCGGACGGCACGCCCATCGTCACCCACTTGCCGTTGCTGCCCAGGACCCAGTCACGCACGTGGTCGATGGCGGCGTTGGCGGCCGAGGCGGCCGAGGACAGGCCGCGCGCCTCGATGATGGCGGCGCCGCGCTTGCCCACGGTGGGGATGAAGGTGTCGCGGTTCCAGGCGTCGTCGTTGATCAGCTTGGCCAGGCTCTGGCCGCCGACCGTGGCGAAGCGGAAGTCGGGGTACATCGTGGGCGAGTGGTTGCCCCACACGACCAGCTTTTCGATGTCGGCCACGGCCTTGCCGGACTTGGCGGCCAGTTGCGACAGGGCGCGGTTGTGGTCCAGGCGCAGCATGGCGGTGAAGTTCTTGGCGGGCAGGTCCGGCGCCGACTTCATGGCGATGTAGGCGTTGGTGTTGGCCGGGTTGCCGACCACCAGCACCTTGACGTTGCGGCTGGCGACGTCGTTCAGGGCCTTGCCCTGGGCCGTGAAGATCTGGGCGTTGACGGACAGCAGGTCCTTGCGTTCCATGCCGGGGCCCCGCGGACGGGCGCCGACCAGCAGGGCCACGTCGGCGTCCTTGAAGGCGGTGCGCGGGTCGCTGTGGGCGGTGACTTCCTGCAGCAGCGGGAAGGCGCAGTCATCCAGTTCCATGATGACGCCCTTCAGGGCCTTTTGCGCTTTCTCGTCGGGGATTTCCAGCAGTTGCAGGATGACAGGCTGGTCTTTGCCGAGCATTTCGCCGGAGGCGATGCGGAACAGCAGGGCGTAGCCGATTTGGCCGGCGGCGCCGGTGACGGCGACACGCAAGGCGGGCTTGGACATGGACGTTCTCCGTAAGTGTTTGGCGAGAAGAAATCTCGACAATCAGTGTAATCGTTGGGCGCGGAAACTCAGCGCGGGCATGAGCCTCTGACAGCCCGAAATCCTAGATCGAATTTACGTGAGCGTCAATTTCTCTTATATCTTATATAAGACATAAGACGTTGGACAACGCCGCCGGCGATGTGCCACAATGGAGCGTTTGTTCGAATGCGTCGCGGCACAGCCGGCTGCGCGCCTGTTCCTAGGCCAGATCACCGGCGGCGGCGCATCGTGGATGAGCATGGATCCCGTGCGCCGCATACTCATTCATCCGGATGGACATGACACTTTCAAGACGATCCATGGCAGACCCACGGCCCGAAACCGCCCTACGCACACGCGCCGCCCGTCCGGCGGGCGAGGGGGCCGCTTTCAGTCCGCTGTACCGCCAGATCAAGGAACTGCTGGTGCAGAGCCTGGACCGCGGCGAATGGAAGCCCGGCGAACTGATCCCCAGCGAAATCGACCTCGCCGCCCGTTTCCAGGTGAGCCAGGGCACGGTGCGCAAGGCGGTCGATGAACTCGCCGCCGAGCACCTGCTGCTGCGCCGCCAGGGCAAGGGCACCTTCGTCGCCACCCACCACGAAGCGCGCGTGCGCTACCGCTTCCTGCGCCTGGCCGCCGACGACGAGGCCCAGGCCGGGTCCGGCCGCGCCGAAAGCCGCATCCTGGAATGCCGGCGCCTGCGCGCGCCGGCCGAGATCGCGCGCGGCCTGGAGCTGCGCGCCGGCGAGACGGTCATCATGATCCGCCGCCTGCTCTGCATGGACACGACCCCCACCGTGGTGGACGACATCTGGCTGCCCGGCGCGAGTTTCCGCGGGCTGACGCTGGAGCTGCTCACCGCCAACAAGGCCCCGATGTACGGCCTGTTTGAATCCGAGTTCGGCGTCAGCATGGTGCGCGCCGACGAGAAGCTGCGCGCCGTGGCGGCGCCGGCCGAAATCGCCCCCTTGCTTAATGTTTCCCCCGGCGCGCCGTTGCTGCAGGTGGACCGAGTGTCCTATACCTATGGTGACCGCCCCATGGAAATCCGGCGGGGTTTGTACTTGACCGATCGCTACCACTACCGCAATAGTTTGAATTGATGAGCTTTTTCCCTACGATTTGATACCAACCCGTTCTCTGGGCGAAAATACTGTGTTTGCCCGCGAGGGCCACGCAGAGTTCCGCCAGTTTTTTACGCCGTAACGATTCCCTAGTTCAGAAACACCGAGGCCGTCATGTCCGACACCGCTGCCAAGCCACGCCCGCAGTTTCGCAATATTGGTCTAGCCCAAGTTGCGTTCTCCTATCGCCTGCCCCTGGCCGGCAAGCTGTCCATCCTTCACCGCGTGAGCGGTGTGCTGCTGTTCCTCTGTCTGCCCTTGGTCATCCTGCCGCTGTTCGCGGCCAGCGTGGCCGCCCCGCAGACGTTCGCGGCCGTGGCTGCCTACGCGGGTAATCCGATCGTCAAGCTCGTCCTGCTGGTCCTGATCTGGGGCTATCTGCACCACTTCTGCGCCGGCATCCGCTACCTGCTGCTGGACCTGCACATCGGCCTGGACAAGCAGTCGGCCAAGAAGAGCGCCGGCGTGGTCTTCGGCATCAGCCTGGCGCTGACCGTCGTGTTCGCCCTCAAACTGTTCGGAGTGCTGTAATGGCCGAAGCAAAGAACTACGGCGCCAAGCGCCTGGTCGTAGGCGCGCACTACGGCACCATCGATTTCATCATTCAGCGCGTCACCGCGGTCATCATGGCCGTCTACACGCTGGTGCTGCTCATCGGCATCCTGGTGATGCCCGCCTTCACGTACGAGAACTGGACCGCGCTGTTCACGTTCTACGTGGGCGTACTTCCGGTCGGCCAGCTCCTGGCCACCCTCGCATTCATTGCGCTGGCCTGGCATGCCTGGATTGGTGTGCGCGACCTCTGGATGGACTATGTCAAGTCGGTGGGCCTGCGCCTGCTGCTGCAAGTGCTGACGATCCTCTGGCTGGTCGGTTCGGTCGTTTATTTCGCGCAAATCCTCTGGAGCATCTAAGCCGTGGTCTCTGTCATGAAATCCTTGCCGCGCCGCCAGTTTGATGTGGTGGTCGTCGGCGCCGGTGGAGCCGGCATGCGTTGTTCCCTGCAACTGTCCCAGGCCGGCCTGTCGGTCGCCGTGCTGTCCAAGGTGTTCCCGACCCGTTCGCACACCGTTGCGGCGCAGGGCGGCGTGAGCGCCTCGCTGGGCAACATGAGCGAGGACAATTGGTACTGGCACATGTACGACACCGTCAAGGGCTCGGACTGGCTGGGCGACCAGGACGCCATCGAATTCATGTGTCGCGAAGCGCCGAACGCCGTGTACGAGCTCGAGCACTTCGGCATGCCGTTCGACCGCAACCCCGACGGCACCATCTACCAGCGCCCGTTCGGCGGCCACACCGCCAACTTCGGCGAGAAGCCGGTCCAGCGCGCCTGTGCCGCCGCCGACCGCACCGGCCACGCGCTGCTGCACACCCTCTACCAGCGCAACGTCGCCGCGCGCACCCAGTTCTTCGTCGAATGGATGGCGCTGGACCTGCTGCGCAACGAAGCGGGCGACGTCGTGGGCGTGACCGCCCTGGAAATGGAAACGGGCGAGATCTACATCCTGGAAGCCAAGACCACGGTGCTGGCCACCGGCGGCGCCGGCCGCATCTGGGCCGCTTCCACCAACGCCTTCATCAACACCGGTGACGGCCTGGGCATGGCCGCCCGCGCGGGCATCCCGCTGCAGGACATGGAATTCTGGCAGTTCCACCCGACCGGCGTGGCCGGCGCCGGCGTGCTGATCACGGAAGGCGTGCGCGGCGAAGGCGGCATCCTGCTGAACAAGGATGGCGAACGCTTCATGGAGCGCTATGCGCCCACGCTGAAGGACCTGGCCCCGCGCGACTTCGTGTCCCGCTCGATGGACCAGGAAATCAAGGAAGGCCGCGGCTGCGGTCCTGACGGCAGCTACGTGGTGCTCAAGCTCGACCACCTGGGCGCCGACGTGATCAACAAGCGCCTGCCCTCGATCCGCGAAATCGCCATCAAGTTCGGCAACGTCGACCCGATCAAGGAACCGATCCCCGTCGTCCCGACCATCCACTACCAGATGGGCGGCATCCCGGCCAACTATCACGGCCAGGTGCTGACGCGCGAAAACGGCGAGAACAAGATCGTCAACGGCCTGTACGCCATCGGCGAATGCGCCGCGGTGTCGGTGCACGGCGCCAACCGCCTGGGCACGAACTCGCTGCTGGACCTGATCGTCTTCGGTCGCGCCACCGGCAACCACATCGTCAATTCGCACCCGGAACGCCAGCACTCGCACCAGCCCGTGCCGCAGCAGGCCGTGGAATTCTCGCTGGACCGCGTCAACAAGCTGGAATCGCGCACCTCGGGCGAAAAGACCCAGGACATCGGCAACGCCATCCGCTTCTCGATGCAGCGTCACTGCGGCGTGTTCCGTACGCTGGAGCTGCTGAACGAAGGCGTGACCCAGATCGAAGACCTGGCCAAGCAAGCCGACAACATCTACTTCAAGGACAAGTCCAAGGTGTTCAACACCGCGCGCGTCGAGGCGCTGGAACTGGCCAACATGACCGAAGTGGCCCGCGCCACGATCAAGTCGGCCGCCAACCGCACCGAAAGCCGCGGCGCGCATGCGCTGGACGACCACCCGACCCGCGACGACGAGAACTGGCTGAAGCACACGCTGTGGTACTCCGAAGGCAGCCGCCTGGACTACAAGCCCGTGCAGATGAAGCCGCTGACGGTCGAGTCCTTCCCGCCCAAGGCGCGTACCTTCTAAGTCCGGATAGAGCCTACTATGAGCACCAAGAGAATCGTCAAGTTCGAAATCTACCGCTACGATCCGGACAAGGACGAGCGTCCCTACATGCAGAAGCTGGAAGTCGAGCTTCAGCCGACCGACAAGATGCTGCTCGATGCGCTGGTGCGCATCAAGAACGACGTCGACGACAGCCTGGCGCTGCGCCGCTCGTGCCGTGAAGGCGTGTGCGGTTCGGACGCCATGAACATCAACGGCAAGAACGGCCTGGCCTGCACGACGAACCTGCGCGAGCTGAAGGAACCGATCGTGCTGCGTCCGCTGCCCGGCCTGCCGGTGATCCGCGACCTGATCGTGGACATGACGCACTTCTTCAACCAGTACCACTCGATCCGCCCGTACCTCATCAACGACACGCCGCCGCCCGAAAAGGAACGCCTGCAGTCGCCCGAGGCCCGCGAAGAGCTGGACGGTCTGTACGAGTGCATCCTGTGCGCGTGCTGTTCCACTTCCTGCCCGTCGTTCTGGTGGAATCCGGACAAGTTCGTCGGCCCGGCCGGCCTGCTGCAGGCCTACCGCTTCATCGCGGACAGCCGCGACGAAGCCACCGGCAGCCGCCTGGACAACCTGGAAGACCCGTACCGCCTGTTCCGTTGCCACACCATCATGAACTGCGTCGACGTCTGTCCGAAGGGCCTGAATCCGACCAAGGCGATCGGCAAGATCAAGGAACTGATGGTCCGCCGGACGGTCTAGTTTCAAGCAGCTTTTTTATCGCCGCGCGCTCCGGGATCGGGCCCTCCCGGAGCGCGGCACGCCGAAGGGCGGCGCGGGTTGCAGGCATTGTGCCGCCGGGCCGCTCCCAGGCGGCAACGCCCCCGCGGGCGCGGCGCGCGTAGGGCCTTCATTTAGGTGTAACGATGAGCAGGCTTACTGAACTGGAGCGGGCGCGACTGCGTTGGCGGGCGCGCCGCGGCTTGCTCGAAAACGACTTGATCATCACCCGGTACCTCGACGCCCATGAGGCCGAGCTCACCGACGATGACGTAGCCGCATTGACGCAGCTCTTCGAGTTGGGAGACAACGATCTTCTCGACCTGCTGCTGGCCCGCAAGGAACTCGAGGGCGCGCTGGACACGCCCCGGCTCCGCAACATCATCGGCCAGATGCGGTCGCTCTGATTAATTGAGAGGAAAAAACATGAACCTGTCTGACAAAAAAGCCACGCTATCCTTCTCGGACGGCAGCGCCCCCATCGAGTTTCCCGTCTACAAGGGCACGGTCGGTCCGGATGTGATCGACATCCGCAAGCTGTACGGCCAGACGGGCATGTTCACGTTCGACCCCGGCTTCATGTCCACCGCCGCCTGCGAATCGGGCATCACGTACATCGACGGCGACAAGGGCGAGCTGCTGTACCGCGGCTTCCCCATCGAACAGCTGGCCGTGAACTGCGACTTCATGGACATCTGCTACCTGATCCTGAACGGCGAACTGCCGAACGCGACTCAGAAGGCCGATTTCGACTCGCAAGTGACCCATCACACGATGGTGAACGAGCAGCTGCACTTCTTCCTGCGCGGCTTCCGCCGCGACGCGCACCCGATGGCCGTGCTGACCGGCCTGGTCGGCGCGCTGTCGGCGTTCTACCACGACTCCACCGACATCACCAATCCCCAGCACCGCCACATCTCGGCCATCCGCCTGATCGCCAAGATGCCGACGCTGGTCGCGATGGCGTACAAGTACTCGCAAGGCCAGCCCTTCATCTATCCGCAGAACGACCTGTCCTACACGGGCAACTTCCTGCGCATGATGTTCGCCACGCCGTGCGAAGAGTACAAGGTCAACGAAGTCGTCGAGCGCGCGCTCGACCGCATCTTCATCCTGCACGCCGACCACGAGCAGAACGCCTCGACCTCGACCGTGCGCCTGTGCGGCTCGTCGGGCACCAACCCCTTCGCCGCCATCTCGGCCGGCGTGGCTTGCCTGTGGGGCCCGGCTCACGGCGGCGCCAACGAAGCCTGCCTGCAGATGCTCGAAGAACTGCAAGCCAACGGCGGCATCGCCAAGGTCGGCGAGTTCATGGAGAAGGTCAAGGACAAGAACTCGGGCGTGCGCCTGATGGGCTTTGGCCACCGCGTCTACAAGAACTACGACCCGCGCGCCAAGCTGATGCAGGAAACCTGCAAGGAAGTGCTCTCGGCCCTGGGCCTGGAAAACGACCCGCTGTTCAAGCTGGCCATGGAACTGGAACGCATCGCCCTGTCGGATCCGTACTTCGTGCAGCGCAAGCTGTACCCGAACGTGGACTTCTACTCGGGCATCGTGCAGCGCGCCATCGGCATCCCGACCTCGCTGTTTACGGCCATCTTCGCGCTGGCCCGCACGGTGGGCTGGATCGCCCAGTGGAACGAAATGCTGTCGGACCCCGACTACAAGATCGGCCGTCCCCGCCAGCTGTTCACCGGCTCGGTCACGCGCGACGTGCCCCCGATGGACAAGCGCTGATCCTTCCGCGCTTGCGCAGACAAACCCGCCCGCTGTGGCGGGTTTGTTTTTTTGGGCGCCCGGGATCAGGCGCTTGCGCGTGGCGTCGAGCCAGGTGGCCCTGGCATGGCCGGCGCTGTCAGATCTGACAGGGAACGGGTAAACACCAATTCAAAGGCATATGCCTTTTGGCAGAATCCACCGAAAACAGCGAGGGCGGAAAGCCCCTTGCGGCAGCACGCAGGCAGCAGCATCAAGCATCAGGCAGCAACTGGCGTCGGGCCGCGGCAGCGGGCGGGGCCAGCCGCAGTCCCGTAAAGACAGCGCCGCTCGCCGGCGTCAGCCCTGCCGGGGGGAAAATTGAAGCTGAACTATTCAACCGAGGCGCTGACCGAGCGCCAGCGGCCGGAATACTGGAACGAAGTCGTCTGCAAGCATTGCGTCCTGGCAGACAGCACCATCGAAAGCCCGCGCAAGTTCATCGGCAAGTACGCCGCCAAGTCGATCGACGACATCGAGATCTCCCGGATGTCCTCGCCGCGCCATGTCTGGGAGCGCGAGGCCACCCATATGCGCAAGGACTCGAACGAGGCCTTCCTGCTGACGCTGATGGAATCCGGGATCGGCCATCTGTCGCAGTCCGGCCGTTCCACGCAGGTCAACAATGGCGACATCGCGCTGTACGATGCGGAGCGCCGGTTCACCTATGACGTGACGCCTGAGTCTGTCCTATTGTTACGTATCCCGCGCAAACAGCTGCTGTATCGCGCGCCCCTGGCCGAGCGCTACACGGCGGTGCGCTTCACGCCGGACAAGCCCATCACCGGCCTGCTGGCCAGCATGCTGCGCGAAGCCGCCAGCGCAAATTTCACCGAAGACCTGCCCGCCGGCGTGCAAAAGCAGTTTGCCGCGTCATTGCTCGATCTGCTGGCCGCGACCATCCAGGTGCAGATGGCCGGCTGCGATCCCGAGGCCGACGAACGCGAGCGGCGGTTGCAGCGGGTCAAGCAGTACATCGAATCGCAGCTGGATGATCCGCTGCTGACCGTGGATCGCATCGCCAGCGCCCTGAACATGTCCGAGCGCACGCTGACCCGCTTGTTCGCGCACAGCGGCAGCACGCCCATGCGCTGGGTCTGGCAACGGCGTCTCGAGGCCGCGTATTGCGCGTTGAAGGAGGGCCGGGCGCGGCAGGTGACCGTAGCGGCGTTCCGCAATGGCTTCAACGACGTCGCGCACTTCAGCCGGCTCTTCAAGCTCAGCTACGGCCATTCGCCGAAGGATCTGCTGAGCCGCCCGAGGCGCTGAACGGCGTAGAACGACACCGACCGCAAGGCCGGCCGCGAGCCCAGGACAGGGCCGCGCGCCGGCCTTTTTCATTGCCTCGGGCCACCCCAAGATGAAAAGCGCTCCCCTCTCGGGGGGGTAGCAAGCGCGCGTGGTGTGCCGCACATGTCTGCATGATTTGTCCGTGGCGGCCACAGTCAAGCGCCGTGGCCGTCACGAGCAAGAAATCCTGTTCCGAGCGCCGTAGTCTGCATGCAGGCAAGCATCTAGGCATTTCAGTGTGTTCACGGCGCGGGCGCGCCAACTGCACGGACAGGGAGAACGGGATGAATCACGATGATCTGCACTACATGGGAATGCGCGAAATCGGCCTGGCCATCCAGGCTGGCGAGCTTTCCTCGGAAGCCGTCACCGAACGCCAATTCGAACGCATTGCCCGGCTTGACGGCCAGCTCAAGAGCTACGCATTGCTCATGAAGGACGGCGCGCTGGCGGCCGCGCGCCAGGCCGACAGGGAAATCGCGCAGGGCCAGCTGCGCGGTCCGCTGCATGGCGTGCCCGTGGCCGTCAAGGACCTGTGCTGGACCGCCGACGCGCCCACGGCCTTCGGCACCACGATCTACCGTGGATTCCAGACCCACGAGGACGGCACGGTGGTGAAACGCCTGCGCGAGGCGGGCGCCGTCATCCTGGGCAAGGTGCAGCTGACAGAGGGCGCGCTGACGGATCATCATCCTGATATCGATCCGCCCGTGAACCCCTGGAATCCCGCGCACTGGACCGGCGTGTCCTCCAGCGGCTCCGGCGTCGCGCCGGCGGCGGGCCTGTGCTACGGCGCCATCGGCACCGACACCGGCGGCTCCATCCGCTTTCCGTCGGCGGCCTGCGGCGTGACCGGCATCAAGCCCACCTGGGGACGCGTGAGCCGCCATGGCGCGTTCGAGCTGGCGGCCTCGCTCGATCACCTGGGCCCCATGACCCGCAGCGCGGAAGATTCGGCGGCGATGCTGGGCGTCATCGCGGGCGCCGACGACAACGATCCCACGGCCAGCCAGTTGCCGGTGCCTGACTATCTGCGCGAAATGGAGCGCGGCGTCCGGGGGCTGCGCATCGGCGTCGACACACGCTGGAACCACGATGATGTCGACGCGCCCACGCGCGGCATGATGGACGAGGTTGTGCGGGTAATGACGGAGCTGGGGGCCGAGATCGTCGAGGTCCGCGCGCCGGACGCGGTCGACGTGCAGCGCAACTGGTTCAACCTGTGCGGCATCGAGGCCGCCGTGGTCCACGAAAAGACCTACCCCTCGCGCAAGGACGAGTACGGCCCGGCCTTGGCCAACCTCATCGAAACGGGTCGGGCGCTGCGTGGCACCGACTATCAGAAGATCCTGCTGCAGCGGGCCGCGTACACGGGCCGGATGCGCGCGCTGATGCGGCAGGTGGACGCGCTGCTGGTGCCGACCACGCCGATCGCCTCGCCGACGGTGGCGCAGATGCACGTCTCCGGCCAGGAATACGTGGACATCTGGTTCGCCATGATGCGGTACACGGCGCCGCTGGACATGGCCGGCGTGCCCACCATCACGCTGCCGGGCGGCTTCCTGGCGGATGCGGGCACGCCCATCGGCTTTCAGTTCGTCGGCGCCGATTTCCGCGAAGACCTGATCGTGCGCGCCGCGCACGCCTATCAGCAGGCCACCGACTGGCATCGCCGTCGCCCCGACCTGGCCTGGGTCTGATACGTCCTGGTCACGGACTCTCTCAATGGAAGGAGCCTCCATGTCTCTCAATCGACGCGGTTTCATCAAGACGGCCGCCGGCGCGCTGGCCTACGCCAGCAGCTTCGACCTGCTGGCGCAGGCGAAGATCGATTCGTCCAAGTCCATCAAGGTCGCCAACCTGCTGGACAAGACCGGCGTGCTGAACAACTACTGCCTCAAGCAGATCAAGGCGGTGGCCATGGCGGCCGACGAGATCAACGCCGCCGGCGGCCTGCTCGGCCGCAAGGTGGAAATCATCTTCTATGACACGCAATCCAGCAATCGGCTCTACTCGCAATACGCGACCCAGGCCTTCGTGCGCGACAAGGTCGATGTGATCCATGGGGCGGTCGCCAGTTCAGCGCGCGAGGTCGTCCGACCCATCGTGCAGCGCTTCAAGGGCCTGTATTTCTACAATGCACTGTACGAAGGCGGCGTCTGCGACCGGCGTCATGTCTGCCCTGGCATGGTGCCGGGACAGGAACTAGATCCTCTGGTCGACTACGTGATCAAGGAGCGCAACGCCAAGACCCACTACATCCTGGCCGCCGACTACAACTATGGCCAGATCACCAGCAAGTGGCTGCAGAAATTCATCCGCGAAAAGGGCGCCAGGGACGTCGCGGTCGAGTTCTTTCCACTGGACGTGACCAACTTCGCGCCCGCGCTCAGCCGCATCCAGGCGGCCAGGCCGGACGCCGTGTGGTCCGCCCTGGTCGGCGATGCCCACATGAGCTTCTACCGTCAGTTCGAATCGACCATCGGCAAGAAGAACATGACGCTGATCGGCACCGTGTACGGCGCGGCCCGTGAAAACGCCATGCTGAGCGCGCAGGAGAACGACGGCACCATCATCGCCGCGTCCTTCATCGACACGCTGCCCACGGAAGCGGCAAAGGGCTTCGTCCAGCGCTTCGCGCGGTTCACCGGAGAATCCGACTACATCGGCGAGTATGGCGAGTACGGCTATCGGGGCATGATGCTCTGGGCCGAGGCCGTGCGGCGCGCCGGCAGCGTGGAACCCGACAAGGTGATCGCGGCGCTGCCGGGCACGCGCTACGACGGTCCCGGCGGGCTGTATTCCATCGACGAACAGGCCAACCACACCGTCATGGACATTCATATCGCCATCGGCAACAAGGACAAGGGCTTCGACGTCGTCAAGTCGTTCCCCCAGCGTCAGCCCAGCGATACGCAGGCGGTATGCGACCTGCGCCGCAACCCCGACGACACCCGTCAGTACGAGCCCAAGCTTTAGATCCGGATGCGCCCGCGCCACCCATGCCGGCCGCGCGGACGCGCCCCTGCCTTACGCTGCGGAGAACGCCTTGGCATCGATCTACACCAACCTCTACCTCATCGTCTTCTCGATCTCGTTGATGCTGCTGATCAGCCTGGGACTGGCGGTGATCTTCGGCATGATGAAGGTCATCAACCTGGCCCACGGCGAATTCATGATGGTGGGCGGATACGCCTGCGTGCTGTCCGTCAACGCCGGCGCGCCGCTATGGCTGGGCGTGCTGGCCGGCGGCGTCGTCACGGGCCTGGCCGGCATCGTGGTCGAGCGGCTGGTGATCCGCCACCTCTACGGCAGGATGATGGATACGCTGCTGGCCACCTGGGGACTGTCGTTGCTGTTCGTGGGCGCGGCCACCACGGTGTTCGGCGCCTCCAGCATCGGCCTGTCGACGGACTTCGCCAACGTCGCCATCGGCGGCATGAACGTGTCTTCCTACAACCTGGCGATCTGCGCATTCTCCCTGGCCCTGGTGGCGCTGTGCTGGTGGCTGGCGGTGCGGACCAAGGCCGGCCTGATCGTGCGGGGCACCATGCAGGCGCCGGAAATGGCCAGCTGCCTGGGCGTGGACAGGAACCGGGTTTACATGGCCACCTTCGGGCTCGGGTCCTGCCTGGCCGGGCTTGCCGGCGCGGCGCTGGCGCCCTTGACCGGCGTCAGCCCGGCCATGGGCGGCTTCTTCGTGGCCAAGGCCTTCATCACCGTCATCGTCGGCGGCCATCTGCCCCTGGTCGGCGCCAGCGCGGCGTCCACGCTGTTCGGCGCGATCGATGGCGCGGTGTCCTACGCCTACAGCTCCGTGCTGGGCGAGGTCACGATGCTGATCGCCGCGGTCCTGCTGCTGCGCATGCTGCCGCTGGGCATCACCGGCCGCATGAAGCGAGGTATCTAGCATGAGCGGTTCCACGTTTTCCATGGATTTCGACGCGCATGCGGGCCGTTCGCCGCGGCGTCCCTGGTGGTTCTCGGTGCTTGCCTGCACGGCGCTGATGCTGGCCGTGCCGCAGTACGGCGACACCGCGATGCAGCTCGACCTGTCGCTGGTGATGATCCTGTCCCTGCTGGCGCTGAGCATGGGCTTCCTGTGGGGCTACGTCGGAATCCTCAGCTTCGGCCAGACCATCTTCTTCGGACTGGGCGGCTATGCCTACGCGCTGTGCAGCCTCAACACGGACCTGCCGCTGGCGGCGTTCGCGCTGGCCGCCGTCGTGCCCATGCTGTTCGCGCTGCTGCTGGGCTACTTCATGATGTACGGCCGCATCAGCGACATCTACCTGAGCGTCATCACGCTGGTCGTCACGCTGATCTTCGAGAAGGGCGTGCGCGCCACCTCGGGGCCCGAGTACGTGATCGGCAGCGTGCGGCTGAACGGCCAGAACGGGATACCGGGATTGCCGGGCCTGCCGCTGCGGATCGGTCCGCTCGACCTGCAGTCCATCGAGGGCATTTTCTATCTGGCACTGGGCTTGCTGGCGCTGGCGTACATCGGCATCCGCCTGTTCCTGGCCAGCGCGCCAGGGCGCGTGATGGTGGGCCTGCGCGAAAACGAGCGCCGCATGGAACTGCTGGGGTACGACAGCCGGCGGTACAAGCTGATGGCCTTCGTCATCGCCGGCGGCCTCGCGGGCCTGTCCGGCGGCCTGTACGCGCTGTGGGGAAACTTCGTCGGCCCGGAAATGTTCAGCCTGAATCAGGCCGCGATGGTGGTCATCTGGGTGATCGTGGGCGGGCGCTCGCTGCTGCTGGGCGCCATCATCGGCACCTTGCTGATCCAGTATCTCACCACCTGGCTGGGCACGGTGGGCGTGGGGCAGGTCACGCTGACCCTGGGTTTCATATTGATTCTCTGCGTGCTGCTGTTTCCGCAGGGGCTGGTGCCGGCATGCAGGAGCCTGCTGGGCCGGCTGCAGCCGCGGCGGCGCGAAGGGAGCGACTGATGACGCAGCCAGACATCATTCTCGAAGCGCGTGGCGTGGGCAAGCGCTTCGGCGGCGTCAGGGCGCTGGGCAATATCGACTTCACCCTGCGGCGAGGCGAACTGCGCTGCCTGATCGGGCCGAACGGCGCGGGCAAGAGCACCTTCTTCAAGCTGCTCAGCGGTCAGATGGCGCCGTCGGAGGGTGACGTCCTGTTCGATGGTCGCAGCATCCGTCGCGCGCAGCCGCATGCCATCGCGCAGCGGGGCATGGGCATCAAGAACCAGGTGCCCACCGTGCTGGACGGCCTGACGGTGGACGAGAACCTGTGGCTGGCGGCCAGGAGCGCCTGCGGTTCCCGTGCGGCCCGGGACCGGGCGGAGCAACTGAAGGCGCGGCTGGGGCTGCGCGCCGTCGCCCGCAGGCTGGTGGGCGAGCTGGCCCACGGCCAGCGCCAATGGGTGGAGATCGGCATGGTGGTGGCGCGCGAACCCAAGGTGATTCTGCTCGACGAGCCGGCGGCTGGCATGAGCGACGAGGAAACCGTGCGCATGGCGGAGCTGATCCTGGAACTGAATGCGCGGGCGGCGGTGGTGGTGGTCGAGCACGACATGGCCTTCATCGGCAGGATCGCGCGCATCGTCACGGTGTTTCATCAAGGCGGCATCCTGAAGGAAGGCTCATTCGCGCAGATCATCGCCGACCCGAGGGTGCGCGACGTTTATCTGGGACGGGGGCGCGGCGCATGAACCTGCTGACGGTCAACCATCTGTCGTCCGGCTATGGCCGCATCCCGGTCCTGGACGGCGTTCGCTTCCATGTCGGCGAATCGGAATTCCTGGGCGTGCTCGGCCACAACGGCATGGGCAAGTCCACGCTGCTCAAGACGCTGATGGGCGAGCTGCCCGCCAGCGCGGGCGAAGTCTGCCTGCAGGATGCGGACATCACCCGCCTGCCTGCGCATGCGCGCGCCCGCCTGGGCATGGGGTATGTGCCGCAGGGGCGCGGCATCTTTCCCGGCCTGTCCGTGTTGGACAACCTGCGCTTTTCCGCCAAGGCCAATCCCGGTCGCAGCATGGACGTGGAAGAGATCCTGGCCGAGTATCCGCGCTTGAAGCCCCTGGCTAGCCGCCCGGGCGGCGCCCTGAGCGGCGGCGAACAGCAACTGCTGGCGCTGGCGCGGGCCCTGGTGGCTCGGCCCCGGCTGCTGTTGCTGGACGAACCCACCGAAGGCATCCAGCCTTCCATCATCGACGAGATCGTGGACAAGCTGAAGGAGTTGCGCGCGCGCCTGGGGCTGACCATCGTGCTGGTGGAGCAGAACATCGACTTCATCCGCCAGCTGTCGGATCGTGTGCTGCTGATCCACAAGGGCGTCATCACGCGGGCTTTGCAGCCCGATGAGCTGACAGACGAGTCGGCGCTGGATCATTTCACCTAGCAGAAAGGAGGGCGAGCCGCTCGCGCAGCGGATTGAAACGCTGGGATACACAGGAGCGGATACGTGTATCGACTCGCGTATCATGCTCAGCCATGATTCCCGTCGCGCTACCTTCGATCGAATCCCTGCTCCTGCTGTTCGCCTCGATGGGCGCGGGAGTGTGTCTGCTGATATGGCTGTTGCGGTTGCTGTTGAGCCGGCGGGCGCGTTCCCGCTTCGCCGCCAGGCCGGTGCTGGGCGTCGTGCTGATGCTGGTCCTGGCGCTGGCCGCCAGCTTCTACCTGTCATTCCAATACCAGGTGTGGCAGATTGACCGCGAATTCGCGCGCCGCGATGCCGCCCGACGCGTGACGCTGGCCCAGGCGCAGACGCTGGGCGGCGTGCTGATGCCGGCCGGCGCGCGGCTGACGCTGGCGAAGGAAGGTGAGCTGGAAACCTTCACCGAGGCGCTGTTCGACCCGCCGGCGCCGGCCTTTGGCCTGCGTGTCTCCCGCATCGAACGCTACCTGCACACCGACTACGATTCCAAGACGTACGAGGAGCTGCGCCGCTATCCGCACACCATCCACCTGTGGGGCGAGGGGCCGCAGCAGGTCGAGGGCTGGTTGTGCGATACGAGCCAGAAACTGCGCCTGCGCGTGGAGGACGAAGGGACGCGGCCAGAATTCGCCGAATGCGTGCTGGCCGAGGGCAATGCCATCGAAGGGGGCGTGGGGCGCTGGCCGGCCGGAACCGAGTTGCTGCGTATGGGGGGAGGCGTCGTCTACACGGATGGGCACCGCGAGCCGGTGAACTGGATGGTTCGCGTGCGCGATCCGCTGGGACTGCCGCTGGCGGGCCTGACGCTGGGCCGGCCCACGGTTCAGCTGGATGAAAACCGCCAGCTGCTGGCGGTGTCGGATGCCGAGCTGGCCTGCCCCTTGACGCTGGGCGAAATGCGCTATCCGGCGGGCACGCAGATGAAGACGGCGGGTTATCCGCTGCGCCAGCGCTTTCCGTCGCAGTCCTGGGTGTTCAGCCCGGTGGCGCCCGGCCAGGCGACGCGCACGGGTCAGTCGCAGCCGGTGAACGATGGCACGTCGGTGGTGCAGGCGCCGGACGGCGCCGTGCTGGGCGTGCTGTCCAACGAAGAGGCCGGCGTGCTGCGCTTCGCGCGGATCATCGTCAACGAGACGGATCCGCAGGAACCGCCGGTGCGCTGCCCCTGATGCGCGGGCGCCGCGACGTCAGGGCGCGGACGACGGGAACGTGACGGTCAGCGCGATGCCTCGGTCCTGCAGCCCGGCCCCCAGCGTGATGTCCGCGCCGTGGCGCCGGGCGATCTGCGCGACCAGCGCCAGACCGATGCCGCTGCCGCGCTCGCCGCTGCCCGCCACGCGGTGGAAGCGGTCGAAGACGCGCTGCCGTTCCTGCGGCGCAATGCCGGGGCCGTTGTCCGCTACCTTCAGCACCGCGCCGCCGTCTTGCCTGTCGCGGCACGACACCATCACCTGGCCGCCCGCGGGCGTGTAGCGCAGCGCGTTGTCCAGCAGATTGCGCAGCAGCACGCCCAGCGCATCCAGGTTGCCCATGACGGCGCAGGGCTGCGTGTCCAGGACGATGCGCTGTTGCTTGCGCTGGGCGGCGGCCTCGTAGTCGCGCGCGATCATGTTCGCCAGCTGGTCCAGGCGCAGCGTTTCCGGCACGCTGTCGCACAGGGTATCGGTGCGGGCCTGGTCCAGCAGCTGTTCGGTCAGGCGGCCGGTGCGTATGGCCACGGCGCGCAGCTTGTCCACGGCTTCGGCGCGTTGCGGCGTGTCGGGGCTGCGCGCCACCAGTTCGGCCTGGGCGCTGAGCGCGGCCAGCGGCGTGCGCAGCTCATGGGCGGCGTTGGCGAGGAATTCACGCTCGCGCTCGACCGTCGCGCGCTGGCGTTCGAGCAGCTGGTTGATCGAATCGATGAACGGCCGCAGCTCGGCCGGCATGCCCGCCAGCGGCACCAATGTCTGATCCTGCGGCTGGCGTCGCAGAATCATGTCGCCCGCGCGGTCCACCGGCTTGAAGGCCCGGCGCATCACGCCCAGGGCCGCGGCCACGAGCAGCAGGAACATCAGCGTGGCGAAGATCAGGCCGCGCGTCAGGCGGTGGACATAGTTTTCCCGCAACGCCTGGGTGGATTTGGCGGCCTGGACCTGGACGCGGCCGCTGGCGTCGTTGAGGGCATAGACGCGCCAAGTCTGTCCGCCAGAATCAGAAGTGGCATAGCCGGGTTTGAAGTCGACGACGAAGGGCGCGTCCGGCGTGTCCGGCGTGCGCTGCAGCAGCCGGCGATCAGCCAGAGACCAGACCTGCACGCGGGTCTGATCGGCGTCCTCCTCGGGCGTGGTGGCGACCGCCAGGCCCGCGCCGGGCGCGCGTTCGAGCAGACTGTCCGGCGCCAGCGTCATGGCCTGCACCGCCGCATCGCGCAGGGACTGGTCCCATTGGCCGGTCTGCTCGTCGGTCACCATGCGGTGCTGGAGCGCGAAGGCCGCGAACCAGGCGAGCGTCATCGTCAGCAGCAAGGCGGCCGCCAGGCGCTTGCGCAGGGATTTCATGGCGTATCGCCTGTTTCGATGCGGTAGCCCACGCCGTGCGCGGTGACGATCAGGCCTTCGCCGAGCTTGCGCCGCAACTGGTGGACATAGACCGCCACGGTATTGCTCTCGATGGTGCCGCTGCCGCCATATACCGCCACCTCCAGCTGTTCGCGGCTGACGGTCTGGCCCATGCGCTCCATCAGGGCCAGCAGCGTGCGGTATTCGTGGGCGCTGAGGCTGACTTCCCTGCCGGCGCGCGTGACGATCTGGCGGGCCGGTTCGATCGCCACATCGCCCCGGCGCATGGCCGAGACCACGGTGTTGCTGCTGCGGCGCAGGACGGCGCGCAGCCGGGCCTGCAGTTCGTCGAGCTGGAACGGCTTGACGATGTAGTCGTCGGCGCCGGCGTCCAGGCCGGCGACGCGTTCGCTCAGGCGGTCGCGCGCGGTGATGATGAGCACGGGCGTGGCGTCGTAGCGCGCGCGCATCGAGGCCAGTACCTTCAGGCCGCTGCCCTCGGGCAGCCCCAGGTCCAGCAGCACCGCCTTGTAGTCGTGCTCGACCAGGGCGAGGCGGGCGTCGGACAGGCTGCGGACCCAGTCCACCCGCGCGCCGTCCTGCGTCAGGCCGGCGCACACCGCGTCGCCGAGCATGGCGTCGTCTTCAACGAGCAAGATCTGCAAGGGGCCTCCGGGCCGCCGGGACAGGGCGCGAGGCGCGGTCCCCGGGGCTTAAAAAATTCTTAAAAGGTCCCCGCCAGAATGCGGCGCTGGGGTTACAGGCCCCTGGCCGGCGACGTTCCCGGCCGTGATCAACCGCCTGGAGCATGAACCTTGATGAAAACAAGTATGGGCATATTAACAAGCCGTTTCCTGGCAACCGCGGCATCGATGCTGGCGGCGGCCGCCGTCCAGGCCGAGGGCGGCGGCCGGAATGTCGTGGGGCTGGGGGTGGGCGTAGTGCCGGTCTACCAGGGCTCCAGCGAGTACCGCACACTGCCGGTGCCCATGCTGAACTATGAGTCGGGCAGCTTCTTCGTGACCCCGCGCGCCGGCCTGCCGGCCATGGGATTGAAGACGCGGCTGGCGCAGGATTGGGAGGCCGGCGTATTCGTCGGCATGGGCCTGAACCGCGATTCCAGCGATGCCGATCGCCTGAAAGGACTGGACGATATCGACTACCACGCGACCTATGGCGCCTTCGTGGAATGGCGCCCCGGCCCCTACGCGCTGGGCCTGGCCTACCGCCAGGCCGCCCATAAAGGTTATGGCGGCGTCATGGAGCTGCGCGCCAGCTACCTGGCCTGGCGCGACGACAGCAATGCGCTGCGCGTGGGCGTCAACGCCGAATGGGCCAACGGCGACGCCATGCAGACCTGGTACGGCGTCACGCCGGGCCAGGCCGCCCGCAGCCGCGCCGGTCTGCACGCCTATTCCCCGTCTTCGGGCTTCCAGTCGGCGTCGCTGTATGCCGCCTGGTCGCATCAGTTGTCCGCGCGCTGGAGCACGGTCGCCACGCTGGGCGTATCGACGGTGCTGGGCGACGCCCGCGACAGCCCGTTGGTCGAGCGCGACAGCAATGTGTTCGGCAGCGTGGGCATGGTCTACGCGTTCTGAGCGGGTCCGATGAAGCGCTTGCAGGACATGGAAATGTTCGCCGAGGTCGCCGCGCGCGGCAGCTTCAGCCTGGCGGCCGCCGCGCTGGGGCTGCCACGGTCCACGCTGTCGCGCAGGCTGGCGGGGCTTGAGCGCTCGGTCGGCCTGAGCCTGCTCAGCCGCAGCACGCGCAAGCTGGCGCTGACCGAGGCCGGCCAGCTATACCTGAAGCGCTGCCGGCGCATCCTGGCCGAGGCCCGGCTCGTCCATGAGGAACTGCAGGACGGCAACGCGCCCTTCGAGGGCCTGCTGCGCGTCAATCTGCCGGCGGGCTTCGCCACCGAGGCGCTGGCGGGGGCCTTTGTGGACTTCACGCGCCACCATCCCGGCATGCGGCTGCAGCTGAACCTGGCCAATCCGGAGCACGCGGGCCGCGTGTTCGACGCGGCGGACCTGACCCTGTGCGTGGGCGAGCCGCCGGTATCGTCGCGCGTCGCGCATCATCTGGGTTTCGTGTCCGGCGGGCTGTATGCCGCCGAGGCCTATCTGGCGGCCAGGGGCGAACCGGCGCATCCGTCGGACCTGCGCGAGCAAGATTGCATCGGCTTCAGGCTGCGCGCCGATGGCTTGGCGGCGCGCTGGCCGCTGGCCTGCGGCGACGAGCGCGTCGAGGTGCGGCCCGCGAGCCGTTTCTCGGTCAATGAAGCCGGCATGGCGCGGCGGCTCGCGGCGCTGGGCGCCGGCGTGGCCGCGCTGGGCGGCGACCAGGAGCCCTATGTGCGCGCGGGCATGTTGCGCAGGATCCTGCCGCAATGGCGCGTGGCGCCGCTGCCCGTCCATGCGCTGACCGAGACCCGTCTGCTGCCCGCGCGGGTGCGGGCGCTGGCCGGGCATCTGGCGCGGCGCCTGGACTGAGCCTGGCGCGGCGCTACATGCCGATGCCGCGCGCCATCAGCACCGCGCACAGCGGCAGCAGGATGAACAGGTGCGATTCGATCATGACCCAGCGCCGGGCGCGGCGGATCTCGGGCTCGGAGGGCACGAAGCCCGGCTGCTGGCGCGCCTGCTTCTGCCAGCGCAGGAAGCTGAGCGTGGGCGGGATCGAACAGAGCCCGATCACGATGAAGAGCGTGATCTTGGCGTGGAACCAGGGATTGGACATATAGAAGGCGGCGCCCTTGGCGCCCAGCGTCAGGCGCAGCAGGCCCGTGGCCAGCACGGCCAGCGCCGAGAACATGTAGACGCGGTCATAGAGCGCGAGCCGGCGCACCGTGTCCGGCGCCAGGCCGGGGCGCAGCAGCACGGCCTCGGCGGTCATGACGACCACCAGCACGAAGATGGCGAGATAGTGGATCCAGGCGAGCAGGGCGTCTTGCAGCATGACGGTGTCCAGAAACGGGGAGTTGGGATGCCCAGTTTTTAACACCGAGGCGCGGGACGGCACCAGCGCGCCGGCATGACAGCGGCCGTCAGTGGGCATTCTTCGCGTGGCGCGAGGAGGACGGCGCGCCGGCGTTCCCGGCCAGACCGTGCGCGCGAAAAAAAAGGGCGCCCCCTTTGGGGCGCCCTGCCTGCGGTACCGCGTGCCGGCCTAGCGGCGGCGGGCGGCCTCGGCGGCTTCCTGCTGCGCGTCCACCACGGCCAGCGCCGTCATGTTGACGATGCGGCGCACGGTGGCGCTGGTGGTCAGGATGTGCACGGGGCGGGCCGCGCCCAGCAGGATCGGACCCATCGCCACGCCATTGCTGCCGGTCATCTTCAGCATGTTGTAGGTGATGTTGCCGGTGTCCAGGTTGGGCATGACCAGCAGGTTGGCGCGACCCTTCAGGGTGCTGTCCGGATAGGCCAGCACGCGGATCTTCTCCGACAGCGCGGCGTCGGCGTGCATTTCACCGTCCACTTCCAGGTCGGGCGCGCGTTCCTGCACGCGCTGGCGCGCGGCGGCCATCTTGCGCGACGACTCGGTCTGGCGGCTGCCGAAGTTCGAGTGCGACAGCAGCGCGATCTTCGGCACCACGCCAAAGCGCAGCATCTCGTCGGCGGCCTGGATGGTGATGCTGGCGACTTCCTCGGCCGAGGGGTTCTCGTTGACGTGCGTGTCGGTGACGAACAGCGTCTGGTCGGGCAGCATCAGCACGTTCAGCGCGGCGTAGGTCTGGCCTTCCTTCCTGCCGATGATCTCGTCGATGTACTTGAGCTGGTTGTCGTACTTGCTGGCCACGCCGCACAGCAGCGCGTCGGCATCGCCACGACGCAGCAGCATCGCGCCGATCAGCGTGTTGTGCTTGCGGATCATCGCCTTGGCGATGGCCGGCGTCACGCCCTCGCGGCCCTTGAGCTGGTAGTAGGCGTTCCAGGTTTCGTTGAAGCGGCCGTCGTCCTCGGGATCGACGATCTCCAGGTTCACGCCCGGCGTCATGCGCAGGCCGAACTTCTTGATACGCATCTCGATGACGGAGGGGCGGCCGATCAGGATGGGCTGGGCCAGCTTCTCGTCGATGACGGTCTGCACGGCGCGCAGCACGCGCTCGTCTTCGCCATCGGCGTAGATGACGCGCTTGGGCGCCTTCTTGGCCTGGGCGAACAGCGGGCGCATCAGCTGGCCCGAGTGGTACACGAAGCCCATCAGCTTCTGGCGGTAGGCTTCGATGTCCTCGATGGGACGGGCGGCCACGCCGGACTCGGCGGCGGCCTGGGCCACGGCCGGGGCGATCTGCACGATCAGGCGCGGATCGAAGGGCTTGGGGATGATGTAGTCGGGGCCGAACGACAGTTCCTGGCCGGCGTAGGCGCGGGCCACTTCGTCGTTCTGCTCGGCCTGGGCCAGGTCGGCGATGGCCTTCACGCAAGCCAGCTTCATTTCTTCCGTGATGCGCGAGGCGCCGGCGTCCATGGCGCCGCGGAAGATGAAGGGGAAGCACAGCACGTTGTTGACCTGGTTCGGGTAGTCCGAACGGCCGGTGGCGATGATGCAGTCGGGACGCGCGGCCTTGGCGACTTCCGGGCGGATTTCCGGCTCGGGGTTGGCCAGGGCCAGGATCAGCGGACGGTCGGCCATGGTCTTGACCATGTCGGCGGTCAGCACGCCGGCGGTCGAGCAGCCCAGGAACACGTCGGCGCCGTTGACCACGTCGGCCAGCGTGCGCGCGTCGGTCTTCTGCGCGTAGCGCTTCTTGTTGGCCTCCATGTTTTCGTCGCGGCCGTCCCAGATCACGCCGCGCGAGTCCACCACGTAGATGTGCTCGCGCTTGACGCCCAGGTGCACCAGCAGGTCCAGGCAGGCGATGGCGGCGGCGCCGGCGCCCGAGCAGGCCAGCTTGACCGAGCCGATGTCCTTGTTCACGACCTTCAGGCCGTTCAGGATGGCGGCCGACGAGATGATGGCGGTGCCGTGCTGGTCGTCATGGAAGACCGGGATCTTCATGCGCTCGCGCAGCTTCTTCTCGATGTAGAAGCACTCGGGCGCCTTGATGTCCTCGAGGTTGACGCCGCCCAGCGTGGGTTCCAGCGCCGCGATGATGTCGACCAGCTTGTCGGGGTCGTTCTCGGCCAGTTCGATGTCGAACACGTCGATGCCGGCGAACTTCTTGAACAGGCAGCCCTTGCCTTCCATCACGGGCTTGGCGGCCAGCGGGCCGATGTTGCCCAGGCCCAGCACGGCGGTGCCGTTGGTGATCACGCCCACCAGGTTGCCGCGCGAGGTGTACTTGGACGCGGCGTCGTCGCCCTGGTCGAAGATGGCCATGCACGCGGCGGCCACGCCCGGCGAGTAGGCCAGCGACAGGTCGTCCTGGTTGGCCAGCGTCTTGGTCGGGGTGACGGAGATTTTGCCCGGGGTCGGGTAGGCGTGGTAGTCCAACGCCAATTTAGCGAGAGTGTCGTCCATGGGGATAGGGCCTGCGAGGGCCATCAACGGTGAAACGGAAACGGGAAACAAAAATGCGGGCCTGGGGCCCGCGTATTCTTTGGGGAAATGCCTGGGAACGTCCGTATTTCACCAGAAAGCGGGCGCGAGCGCTTGCTGCGCCGCAACGAGCAGCGGATTCAGGGTGGACTTTGATCAAGCCGGCGCGTGATCGCGGCGGGAAATCCGCGCGGTTCGGGCTGCGGGCGGGCCGCGAAAGGAATGGGGGGCGACGAGAGGCGGTAATGCCGGCCTGGGACAAGTCCGACGGCGGACCTGGATCCGGGAACAGGTCGGTGGGGAATGGGCGGCGGGGAGGCGGCCTCGCCGCAATGGCGCGGCCGCCTCCCTGTGTTTCACTGCGCCCAGGGCGGCGTATGGCGCGTTGCCGCGCCCAGCCGCTCGCGCAGCGCCTGGACGTCGGCCGCGCGTCCCAGGCTGTCCAGCGCTTGCAGCACGATCCAGTCGCGGCCGACCTCGAAGAAGTCGCGCAGCTGCGCCCGCGTGTCGCTGCGGCCGAAACCGTCGGTGCCCAGAGTGCGGTAGGGCGCGGGCACCAAGGCGCGGATCTGTTCGGGCACGGCGCGCACGTAGTCGCTGGCGGCGATCACGGGGGCCTGGCTGTCGCCCAGGCAGGCCCGGACCCAGTCGGCATCCGGGGCCGCCGGCAGGCCCAGCAGGCGGGCGCGCTCGGCTTCGCGGCCGTCGCGCGCCAGTTCGGAATAGCTGGTCACGCTCCAGACCTCGGCGTCCACGCCGTATTCGTCGCGCAGGCGATCGGCCGCCAGTTCGGCCTCGCGCAGCATGGGGCCCGAGCCCAGCAGGCGCACCTGGGCCTGGCCGCGCGCCGGGCGCAGCCGGTACAGGCCGCGCAGGATGCCCGCGCGCGCCGCCGGGTCCGCCGGCATGTCGGGCTGGGCCAGGTTCTCGTTGGTGACGGTCAGGTAGAAGAACTCGTCGTGCTGCTCGTCCAGCATGCGGCGCATGCCGTATTCCACGATCACGGCGACCTCGTAGGCGTAAGCCGGATCGTAGGCGCGGCAGTTGGGCACGGTGGCCGCCGTCAGGTGGCTGGAGCCGTCCTGGTGCTGCAGGCCCTCGCCGCCCAGAGTGGTGCGGCCCGAGGTGGCGCCCACCAGGAAGCCGCGCGTGCGCTGGTCGGCGGCGGCCCAGATCAGGTCGCCGATGCGCTGGAAGCCAAACATCGAGTAATAGATATAGAACGGCAGCATGGGCAGGCCGTTCACCGAATAGCTGGTGCCGGCGGCGGTCCAGGACGAGATCGCGCCGGCCTCGGTGATGCCTTCCTCCAGGATCTGGCCGTCGCGCGCCTCGCGGTAATAGAGCACCGAGCCGATGTCCTCCGGCTCGTACAGCTGGCCCTGCGCCGAATAGATGCCGATCTGGCGGAACAGGTTGGCCATGCCGAAGGTGCGCGCCTCGTCGGCCACGATGGGCACGATGCGCGGGCCCACGGTCGCGTCCTTGAGCAGGGCGGTCAGCATGCGCACGATGGCCATGGTCGACGACATTTCCTTGCCGTCGGCCTCCAGCGCGAAGCGGCCCCACTGCGCGACCTCGGGCGCGGGCAGGCGCGGCGACTGCGTGTTGCGGCGGGGAATGTGGCCGCCCAGCGCCGCGCGCCGCGCCTGCAGGTGGCGGATCTCGGCGCTGTCGGGCGCCGGGCGGTAGAACTTCAGCGCCAGGCAGTCGGCGTCCGAGATCGGCAGCGCGAAGCGGTCGCGGAAGGCCAGCAGTGCCTCGTCGTCCAGCTTCTTCTGCTGGTGCGTGGTCATCTTGCCCTGGCCGGCCGTACCCATGCCGAAGCCCTTCTTGGTCTGCGCCAGGATGACGGTGGGCTGGCCCCGGTGGCGCGCCGCGCGATGGTAGGCGGCGTGGATCTTCACCATGTCGTGGCCGCCGCGGTGCAGGCGGTCGATGGCGTCGTCGGTCCAGTCGGCCACCAGCGCCGCCAGCTCGGGATTCTGGTTGAAGAAATGCGCGCGGTTGAAGGCGCCGTCATTGGCGGCGAAGGTCTGGAACTGGCCGTCCACCGTGTTGGCGAAGGCGCGCGCCAGCGCGCCGGTGGCGTCGCGCCGCAGGAGCGCGTCCCAGTCGCTGCCCCAGACCAGCTTGATGACGTTCCAGCCGGCGCCGGCGTACAGCGTTTCCAGCTCATCGATGATGCGGCCGTTGCCGCGCACCGGGCCGTCCAGCCGTTGCAGGTTGCAGTTGACCACGAACACCAGGTTGTCGAGCTTCTCGCGCGCGGCCAGCGTCAGCGCGGCGATCGATTCGGGCTCGTCCATCTCGCCGTCGCCGAAGATGCCCCAGACCTTGCGCTCGCTGGCAGGGGCCAGCGAGCGGTGTTCCAGGTAGCGCATGAAGCGGGCCTGATAGATGGCGTTGATCGGGCCGATTCCCATCGAGCCGGTGGGAAACTGCCAGAAGTCCGGCATCAGCCACGGGTGCGGATAGGACGACAGGCCGCGCAGGCCGCGCGCCCGCGCCGTGATCTCCTGGCGGAAATGCGCCAGGTCCTCGTCGTTCAGGAAGCCTTCCAGGTAGGCGCGCGCATAGACGCCCGGCGCGGAGTGCGGTTGCATGTAGACCAGGTCGCCGGGACCGTCCGGACCCTGCGCGCGAAAGAAATGATTGAAGCCCACCTCGAACAGGTCGGCGGCCGAGGCATAGCTGGCGATGTGGCCGCCCAGCTCGCCGTGCGCCTGGTTGGCCCGCACCACCATGGCCAGCGCGTTCCAGCGATTGATGCGGGCGATGCGCTCTTCCACCGCCAGGTTGCCGGGGAAGGGCGGCTCCTGGTCGGCCGGGATGGTATTCAGATAGGCGCTGCGGGTCTGGCCGTTGGCGCGCAGCCCCAGCGACGCGGCGTGGGCCAGCAGATTCTCCAGCACGTAACCGGCGCGGCCAGGGCCGGCGCTCTGCGCCAGCGCCTGCAGGGCCTCGCGCCATTCGGCGGTTTCGGCGGGATCGGCGTCCTCGGTGGCGGCTTGCCGGAGGTCTTGCCCGGCGTTCGGATGGCTGGCGTCGCACATGGTGAAATCGTCTCCTGTTATAGCGCTCATGCTAGACCCTGGCCTCCGGTATGAGTGTCCAAATTCCCGTGCGGTATCGTAGGGATTCAGCATAATCTTCCGCGATCTTTTTCGCTGGCGGCAGTTTCTGCCGTGCAATGCGTTTGATGTCGCGCGACCACTGGGCGGACGCGGGCAGGCTAGAATTCGCGGTTTGGCAAAAAAACCAACCGGCAAACCTACAGGGCGACATGCCCCTAAGGCCGGGCGCCGCGGCGCGGACCAGAAGTCCGACACGCAGCCGCCCGGCCAGTGAAAAGGAGACTTCAATGGCTCAACCCATCAGCGTCCCGGCAGACGTGACGCTGCCGGAACTGACGTTCCGCGGCGTCCTGCTGGGCGCACTGATCACCGTCATCTTCACGGCTTCGAACGTGTTCCTCGGGCTGAAGGTCGGCCTGACCTTCTCGTCCGCCATCCCGGCGGCCGTGATTTCCATGTCCGTGCTGCGCCTGTTCAAGGACGCCAACATCCTTGAAAACAACATGGTGCAGACGCAGGCTTCGGCGGCGGGCACGCTGTCGTCCATCATCTTCATCCTGCCCGCTCTGGTCATGATGGGCTACTGGCAGGGCTTTCCGTTCTGGCAGACCCTGGGCATCTGCGCCGCCGGCGGCATGCTGGGCGTGATGTTCTCGATTCCGCTGCGCCACGTCATGGTGGTGCAGAGCGAGCTGCCCTATCCCGAGGGCGTGGCCGCGGCCGAGATTCTCCGGGTGGGCAGCGCCGAGCGCGCTCAGGAAGCGCAGGCCGACGCCGCGCCGGGCAAGGCGGCCAAGCCCGCCGCCACCGGCATGGCCGATATCGCGGCCGGCGGCGTGGTCGCCGCGGCGGTGAGCTTCGCCGCCAGCGGCCTGCGGGTGCTGGGCGAGAGCGTGAGCGGCTGGTTCGCGCTGGGCGGGGCGGTGTTCCGCCTGCCCATGGGCTTTTCGCTGGCGCTGCTGGGCGCCGGCTACCTGATCGGCATCGTGGCCGGCATGGCCATGCTGACCGGTCTGGTGATCGCCTGGGGCATCGCCGTGCCGGTGTTGACCGCCATGGGCGACCTGCCGACCGGCAAGACGCTGGCGCAGTACGCCACCGGCATCTGGTCTTCGCAGGTGCGCTTCATCGGCGCCGGCGTGATCGGCGTGGGCGCGATCTGGACCCTGGCCACGCTGTTCATGCCGATGGCGCGCGGCGTCAAGGCCTCGTTCTCGGCCCTGAGCAAGGCGGGCAAGGCCCGCGCCGGCCAGGCGCCGCGCACCGAGCGCGACCTGTCGGCGGGCTGGATCTCCCTCGTCACGCTGGTGCTGGTGGCCATCCTGGTCATCACGTTCCAGGTCTTCCTGGCCGACGCGCCGCTGTCGGCGGCTGCCGTCTGGAAGCTGGTCGCCTACGCCGTGCT
The DNA here is from genome assembly GCF_059760925.1 of Achromobacter sp. 1011791174. Classification (NCBI taxonomy): domain Bacteria; kingdom Pseudomonadati; phylum Pseudomonadota; class Betaproteobacteria; order Burkholderiales; family Alcaligenaceae; genus Achromobacter; species Achromobacter sp. 1011791174. Next base: position 21,861 of record NZ_JCBANH010000030.1, on the reverse strand, counting down.
GTTCGCCTTCGTCTTCGGCTTCCTGGTGGCGGCGGCCTGCGGGTACATGGCCGGCCTGGTGGGCACGTCGTCCAGCCCGATCTCGGGCGTGGGCATCGTCGCCATCGTGTTGGTCTCGCTGCTGATGCTGGTCCTGGGCGGCGAGCTGCTGGAAGCGAAGAACGGCGTGCAGATGACCATCGCGCTGGCGATCTTCAGCACCTCGGCGGTGGTGGCGGTGGCCTCGATCGCCAACGACAACCTGCAGGACCTGAAGACCGGCTGGCTGGTGGGCGCGACACCCTGGCGCCAGCAGGTGGCGCTGCTGATCGGCTGCGTGCTCGGCGCCGCCGTGATCTCGCCGGTGCTGGAACTGCTGTATAACGCCTACGGCTTCGCCGACGCCATGCCGCGCGAAGGCATGGATCCGGGCCAGGCCCTGTCCGCGCCGCAGGCGACGCTGATGCTGGCGATCGCGCGCGGCATCTTCTCGCACCAGCTGAACTGGACCATGATCCTGATCGGCATGGCGGTGGGCGTGGGCCTGATCGCGGTCGACGCCATCATGCAGCGCACCTGCCGCGTGGCGCGCATGCCGGTGCTGGCCGTGGGCATCGGCATCTATCTGCCGCCCACCGTCGCCGCGCCGCTGGTGGCGGGCGCCTTGCTGGCCTGGGCGCTGGAGCGCGCGCTGCGCCGCCGCGCCGCGGCCGCCGGCCAGCGCTATGACGACTACGCCGACGCCGCCAACCGGCGCGGCGTGCTGATCGCCTCCGGCCTGATCGTGGGCGAGAGCTTGGTGGGCGTGCTGATGGCCGCCATCATCGGCGCCTCGGGCAGCGAAGCGCCGCTGGCCCTGGTCGGCGCGGACTTCGGCGTCACCGCCTCGTACCTGGGGCTGGCCGTGTTCGCGTTCGTGGCCCTGTTGTTCTGGCGCCGGGTGATGCGCCTGGCCTGAGCGATTCCCGGATCGGCCCGCCGCCGGTCTGCCCGCGATCGCGGGCCGATTTTCTTGTTCAATTCCCCGATTCGCGGGCCAGCTCGTCCAGCAGGCTGCCATAGGCCTGCACGGCCAGCTGGATGTCGTCGCTGGTGGTGGTTTCCAGCGGATTGTGGCTGATGCCGTGGTTCTGACCGCGCACGAACAGCATGGCCTGCGGCATGATTTCATGCAGCTTCATGGCGTCGTGGCCGGCGCCGCTGGCCATGCAATGCGGCGGCAGGCCCTGCGCGGCGATGGCGCGCTCCCAGCGCTGTTGCCATCGCGGATGGCTGGGCGCGGCCGAGGCGCGCATGGTTTGCTCCGTCGTCTGGCGCAGGCCACGGCGCGCGCAGATGGCGGCCAGCTCGGCCAGCACGTCGCGGGCCAGCGCGTCGCGCTGCGCATCGCTGGGCGCGCGCAGGTCCAGGCTGAACCGGCATTCCCCGGGCACCACATTGATCGAGCCGTTCGGCACCTCCAGCATGCCCACCGTGCCGACCGAGCCCGCGTCGGCGGCGGCGCGCCGCTCCACGTACAGCAACAGTTCCGCCGCGGCCGTGGCCGCGTCGCGTCGGCTGCCCATGGGCGTGGTGCCGGCGTGGCTGGCCATGCCCTGGATGCGCACGCGGTAGCGCACGCAGCCATTGATCGAGGTCACGGCGGCCAGCGGCAGGCCCAGCTCGTACAGCACCGGGCCCTGCTCGATATGCACCTCGATGAAGCCCAGGTAGCGCGCCGGATCGCGGCGCAGCCGGGGAATGTCCTCGGCCCGCAGGCCGGCGCGGCGCAGCGCCTCGCGCATGCTGATGCCGTCGGCGTCCACCTGGTCCAGCCAGGCGGGTTGGAAGTCGCCCGTCAGCGCGCCGGATCCCAGAAAGGTGGCGGGATAACGCTGACCTTCTTCTTCCGCGAAGGCGACCACCTCGATCTGGAACGGCAGCCGCCGGCCCTGGCGGCTCAGCTCGCGCACGCAGGCCATGGGCACGAAGATGCCCAGGCGGCCGTCGTACTTGCCGGCGTTGCGCACCGTGTCGTAGTGGCTGCCGGTCAACAGGATGGGGGCGTCCGCCGTGGCGGCGCGATAGCGGCCGACCACGTTGCCGACCGCGTCGATGCCGACCTCGTCGAAGCCGCCGTCGCGCATCCAGGTTTCGATCTGGCGGGCGCAGGCCCGGTGGGCATCGGTCAGGTAGGTGACGGTGAGCAGGCCGCGCTCGGCGTAGCCGGGGTCGCTGTGCGCGCTCAGTTGCTCATGCCAGTCCCAGATATCCTCGCCCAGCGCGGGGCGGTCACCGAAGGCGTCGCGCAGTCGCAGTTCGGCGTTGCGATGGAGCGCGATCAGCGTCTCTTGCCGTTCGATGTCGGCCGGATGGTCCAGGCGACGCGCGAGGCTGGCGATGGCCTGGCCCGCGTCCAGTTCGCGGCCCCGTGCGTCGTGCGTCGCCAGCACGGGATCGTGGCCATGGCGCTCGCGATAGGCGGCGGCCAGTCTGGCCAGCTCGTCTCGTTCGGCGGACGTGTCGCCCTTGGGGAGCGTGCTGGCGCCGGCGTCGATCAGCGCCGCCAGCACCTCGCCGCCCGCGCCGTCGACAGCGCGGCGCAGGGCCTGCTTGAGCTGGGCCAGCGTGGCGAAGGGGCGTTCGTCCAGCGCCCGGGCCGCGATCCCGGGCGCGCCCGGGTACAGTCCGGCCAGCATGCTGGCGGCGTCGTCGGCGGTCGCGGCGTTGAGTCGGGCTAGCGTATGGGGCATGGCGCGGATCCGTGAGAGGGCAGGGGCGGGAAAGGGCCAGACACCATAGCCCGAATCCCGTCGCGGTCATATACATGAATGCATGGGTTGCACCGCCGAGCCTGCTCAGCGCAGGTCGCCGCAAGGCCAGCCCAGCGCGCCGTAGCCGCCGGGCTCAGCCGTTGCGGTAGAGAAAGCTGTAGGCGTTGATCGCCGGCACCCCCCCGAGATGTGCGTACAGCACCCGCGAGCCGGCGGGAAATTCGCCGCGCCGGACCTTGTCCACCATGCCCTGCATGGATTTGCCCTCGTAGACCGGGTCCGTCATCATGCCCTCCAGCCGCGCGCACAGGCGGATGGCCTCGTTGGTCTCGGCCGAGGGCAGGCCGTAGGCCGGATAGGCGTAGCGCGTGTCCAGGGTCACGTCGGCGTCCTCGATGGCGCGGCCCAACCCGACCATGTCGGCGGTGCGGCGCGCGATGCGCAGGATCTGCACCCGCGTCTGGTCCGGCGTGGCCGAGGCGTCGATGCCGATCACGCGGTCGGCGCGACCGTCGTCGGCGAAGCCCACCACCATGCCGGCCTGCGTGCTGCCGGTGACTGCGCAGACCACGATGTAGTCGAACTTGAAGCCCAGCCCGGCTTCCTGGCGCCGCACTTCCTCGGCGAAGCCCACATAGCCCAGTCCGCCCAGTTCATGGTCCGACGCGCCGGCCGGAATGGCGTAGGGCTTGCCGCCACGGCGGCGCACGTCCTCCAGCGCCTCTTCCCAGCTGCGCCGGAAGCCGATGTCGAAGCCCTGGTCCACCAGCCGCACGTCGGCGCCCATCAGCCGGCTCATCATGATGTTGCCGACCCGGTCGTAGACGGCGTCCGAATAGTCCACCCAGTTTTCCTGCACCAGCACGCACTTCAGGCCCAGCTTGGCCGCCACCGCCGCGACCATGCGCGTGTGGTTGGACTGGATGCCGCCGATGGTGACGAGTGTGTCGCAGCCTTGTTCCAGCGCTTGCGGGATCAGGTATTCCAGCTTGCGCAGCTTGTTGCCGCCGAAGGCCAGGCCGCTATTGCAGTCCTCGCGCTTGGCGTAGAGCTCGACCTTGCCGCCCAGGTGGGCCGACAGCCGGTCCAGCCGTTCGATGGGCGTGTCGCCGAAGGTCAGGCGGTGGCGGGGGAAGCGTTGCAGGTCCATGGAAGCTCCTTTGGCGTTTTCGAGCCGGGCCGGAAGCGGCCGTGGCTGAAAAAATCATAGGAATCATGGGGTTATGTGGTCAATTGCGTATTTTTGTGATTTATTGATGTTTCATTTAGGTTGATGGACTTGATAGTCCTTTGAATTTATAAAAACGATGACTCATCAAAATTAAATTTAAAGGGACGGATAAGATGGCCACCCTCTCCAGCCTGGACCGGATCGACCGCCAGATCCTGCGGGTGCTGCAAAAGGACGCGCAGATCACCAACCTGGATTTGAGCGCGCGGGTGAATCTCAGCCCGGCGGCCTGCCTGCGGCGGGTGGAAAAGCTGCGCGCCGAGGGCGTGATCCGCAAGACGGTGGCGCTGCTGGAGCCGGCCGCGGCGGACATGGCCACGCTGGTGATCGTGGGCGTGGTGCTGGACCGTTCCACGCCGGAGGCTTTCACCGACTTCGAGGAGGCCGCGCGCGGCATCAGCGGCTGCCTGGAGTGTCATCTGGTGGCGGGGGAGTTCGACTACTTCCTGATGCTGCGCATCCGCGACCTGGAGCGCTTCAACAAGCTGCACGCGGGCGAGATCATCAAGCTGCCCGGGGTACGGCAGATCCGCACCTTCTTCGTATTGAAGGAGATCATGTCGACCACCGAATTGCCGCTCTGAGCGCGCCTGATCCGACGCAAAAGCGCAACACTGCGCTGCTGCGAGGTCTTTCATGACGCGCCGCCGCATTTTTCGCAGACGGCATTTTGAATGCGCGTAGACGGCTCGATAGAAGGGGTTGCCAGGACATTCCCGCAGGCCGGGAAACGGCGATGGACGGCCGTTTTGCGTCACGCAATCGCAGCAAGACGCCCATAAACTCAAAGGGTTATACTCTTAATCCATACGGCTTTTAAGGGCTTGTACGCGCCTTCTGCCCCTGCTATCCGCTAACCGGGAAGCCCGTGTCGCGGAAGGTTTTTTCCTGCATCGTGTCGAGTGAAGCACTCGTAAAGGTGAAGCGATTATGTCTTCGGAAATAGAATCCCTATCCACGTCTTATCTGTTTGGGGGGAACGCCCCCTACGTTGAGGAGCTTTACGAAGCCTACCTCGACAACCCCGGTTCGGTGCCGGACAACTGGCGCGAATACTTCGACCAGCTGCAGCACGCTCCCGCCACCGACGGCCAGGAATCCACCCGCGACCAGGCCCACGCTCCCATCGTCGAATCGTTCGCCCAGCGCGCCAAGGCCAATGCCTTCGTGCAACGCGCCGCCGAACCCGACCTGAGCGTCGCCAGCAAGCAAGTCTCGGTGCAGTCCCTGATCGCCGCCTACCGTTCGCTGGGTTCGCGCTGGGCCGACCTCGATCCGCTCAAGCGCCAGGAACGTCCGCCGATCCCCGAGCTCGATCCCGCCTTCTACGGCCTGACCGAAGCCGACCTGGACCAGACCTACTCGGCCACCAACACCTACTTCACGACCGCCAGCACCATGACGCTGCGCGACATCCTGAAGGCGCTGCGCGACACGTACTGCCGCAGCATCGGTGCCGAATTCACGCATATCTCCGACCCCGCCGCCAAGCGCTGGATCCAGGAACGCCTGGAAACCACGCTGGGCGCGCCGACCTACACGGTCGAGGAAAAGCGCCACATCCTGCAGCAGCTGACCGAGTCCGAAGGCCTCGAGCGCTTCCTGCACACCAAGTACGTCGGCCAGAAGCGCTTCTCGCTGGAAGGCGGCGAGAGCTTCATCGCCTCGATGGACGAAGTGGTGAACCACGCCGGTGAGAACGGCGTGCAGGAAATCGTGGTCGGCATGGCCCACCGCGGCCGCCTGAACCTGCTCGTGAACATCATGGGCAAGATGCCCGGCGACCTGTTCGCCGAGTTCGAAGGCAAGCACGCCGAAGGCCTGACCGACGGCGACGTGAAGTACCACAACGGCTTCTCGAGCGACCTGTCCACCCGTGGCGGTCCGGTGCACCTGTCGCTGGCGTTCAACCCGTCCCACCTGGAAATCGTCAACCCCGTGGTCGAAGGCAGCGCGCGCGCTCGCCAGGAACGCCGCGGCGACGCCGAAGGCAAGCAGGTGCTGCCGGTGCTGGTGCACGGCGACGCGGCCTTCGCCGGCCAGGGCGTGGTCATGGAAACCCTGAACCTGGCCCAGACCCGCGGCTACGGCACGGGCGGCACGCTGCACATCGTCATCAACAACCAGATCGGCTTCACCACGTCCGACCCGCGCGACTCGCGTTCGACGCTGTATTGCACCGACGTGGTCAAGATGATCGAAGCCCCGGTGTTCCACGTCAACGGCGACGATCCCGAAGCCGTGGTGTTCGTCACCAAGCTGGCGCTGGACTACCGCCTGCAGTTCCGCCACGACGTCGTGGTCGACATCGTCTGCTTCCGCAAGCTGGGCCACAACGAGCAGGACACCCCCTCGCTGACGCAGCCGCTGATGTACAAGCGCATCGGCCATCACCCCGGCACGCGCAAGCTGTACGCCGACAAGCTGACCACGCAGGGCGTGCTGGCCGAAGGCGAAGCCGACCAACTGGTCAAGGACTACCGCCAGCTGATGGAAGACGGTCAGCGCACCATCGAGCCGGTGCTGACCGACTACAAGAGCAAGTACGCCATCGACTGGTCGCCCTTCCTGGGCGCCAAGTGGACCGACCAGGCCGACACCGCCGTGCCGCTGGCTGAACTGAAGCGCATCGGCGAGCGCATCACCACGGTGCCGGAAGGCTTCACCGTGCACCCGCTGGTCGCCAAGCTGCTGAACGACCGTCGCACCATGGCCAAGGGCGAGATGAACCTGGACTGGGGCATGGGCGAGCACCTCGCCTTCGCGACCCTGGTGTCCTCGGGCTACGCCATCCGCATCACCGGCCAGGACTCGGGCCGTGGCACGTTCACGCACCGCCACGCCGTGCTGCACGACCAGAACCGCGAGCGCTGGAACGACGGCACCTACATCCCGCTGCAGAATGTCTCGGAAGGCCAGGCGCCCTTCACCGTGATCGACTCCGTGCTGTCCGAAGAGGCGGTGCTGGGCTTTGAATACGGCTACTCCAGCGCCGAGCCCAACACGCTGACCATCTGGGAAGGCCAGTTCGGCGACTTCGTCAACGGCGCCCAGGTCGTGATCGACCAGTTCATCAGCTCCGGCGAAGCCAAGTGGGGCCGCCAGTCGGGTCTGACCCTGATGCTGCCGCACGGCTACGAAGGCCAGGGCCCCGAGCACTCGTCGGGCCGCATCGAGCGCTTCCTGCAGCTGTGCGCCGACAACAACATGCAAGTGGTTCAGCCGACCTCGGCCTCGCAGATCTTCCACGTTCTGCGTCGCCAGATGATCCGCCCGTTCCGTAAGCCGCTGGTGCTGTTCACGCCCAAGTCGCTGCTGCGCAACAAGGACGCCGGCTCGCCGCTGACCGATCTGGCCGGCGGCAGCTTCCGCCCCGTGATCGGCGAAGTGGACGACACGATCGACGCCGCCAAGGTCAAGCGCGTGCTGGCCTGCTCGGGCAAGGTCTACTACGACCTGGTCAACGCCCGCCGCGAGCGTGGCGCCGACAACGTCGCCATCGTCCGTGTCGAGCAGCTGTATCCGTTCGCTCACAAGGCCTTCGAAGCCGAACTGCGCAAGTACCCCAAGGCCACGGAAGTGATCTGGGTGCAGGACGAGCCGCAGAACCAGGGCCCGTGGTTCTACATCCAGCATCACGTGTACGAGAACATGACCGAAGGCCAGAAGCTGGGCTACGCCGGTCGTGCCGCGTCGGCTTCGCCGGCCGTCGGCTACCTGGCCAAGCACCAGGAACAGCAGAAGGCCCTGATCGAGACCGCCTTCGCGCCCAAGTTCAAGGTCATGCTGACGAAGTAAGCACCAAAGCGCGCGGCGGCGCGCCGGAATCAGAACCGGCGCCCGCCACGCGGCGAGCACAGAACACAAACTCAACGGAATACATCAAATGGCTATCACCGACGTCGTCGTCCCCCAACTTTCCGAATCCGTTTCCGAAGCGACCCTGCTGACCTGGAAGAAGCAGCCCGGCGCGGCCGTCGAAGCGGACGAAATCCTCATCGAAGTCGAAACCGACAAGGTCGTGCTGGAAGTGCCGGCCCCCGCTTCGGGCGTGCTGGCTGAAATCGTCAAGGGCGATGGCAGCACCGTGACCTCGGGCGAGCTGCTGGCCCGCATCGACACCGCCGGCAAGGCCGCCGCCGCTCCGGTCGCGCCCCCGACGCTGTCGCTGGACGGCCGTCCGGAACAGCGCGTGCCGATGAGCCGCCTGCGCGCCCGCATCGCCGAGCGCCTGCTGCAGTCGCAGCAGGAAAACGCGATCCTGACCACGTTCAACGAAGTGAACATGCAGGCCGTCATCGACCTGCGCAACAAGTACAAGGACAAGTTCGAGAAGGAACACGGCATCAAGCTGGGCTTCATGTCGTTCTTCGTCAAGGCCGCCGTGGCCGCCCTGAAGAAGTTCCCGCTGATCAACGCCTCGATCGACGGCAAGGACATCATCTATCACGGCTACTTCGACATCGGCATCGCCGTGGGCAGCCCGCGCGGCCTGGTGGTGCCGATCCTGCGCAACGCCGACCAGCTGTCGATCGCCGACATCGAGAAGGCCATCGCCGACTTCGGCCGCCGCGCCGCCGACGGCAAGCTGGGCATCGAAGAGATGACCGGCGGCACGTTCTCGATCTCCAACGGCGGCGTGTTCGGCTCGATGCTGTCCACCCCCATCATCAACCCGCCGCAATCGGCCATCCTGGGCGTGCACGCCACCAAGGAGCGCCCCGTGGTTGAAAACGGCCAGATCGTCATCCGTCCGATGAACTACCTGGCCCTGTCCTACGACCACCGCATCATCGACGGCCGCGAAGCCGTGCTGGGCCTGGTCGCCATGAAGGACGCGCTGGAAGATCCGCAGCGCCTGCTGCTGGACCTGTAATTCCAGCTTTCCCGTCCCGGCGCGCGGCGGCCCCGCCACGCGCGCCCGGGCCGGCGTCATGCCGGCCTGACGCGGACGGTGCGCGTTCCCCTTCATTTCCCATCGCGAGAACACTATGTCCAAACAATTCGACGTCGTCGTCATCGGCGCGGGCCCCGGCGGCTACATCGCCGCCATCCGCGCCGCCCAGCTCGGCATGTCGGTGGCTTGCATCGACGCCTGGCAGAACGGCCAGGGCGGCCCGGCTCCCGGCGGCACCTGCACCAACGTGGGCTGCATCCCGTCCAAGGCGCTGCTGCAATCGTCCGAGCACTACGAGCAGGCCAACCACCACTTCGCCGAGCACGGCATCGAAGTCAAGGGCGTGAGCCTGAAGCTCGACACGCTGATCGGTCGCAAGAACTCGGTGGTCAAGCAAAACAACGACGGCATCCTGTACCTGTTCAAGAAGAACAAGGTCACCTTCTTCCATGGCAAGGGCGCGTTCGCCGGCCAGGTCGAAGGCGGCTGGGCGATCAAGGTCACCGGCACCACCGAGGAAGACCTGGTGGCCAAGCACGTGGTCGTGGCGACCGGTTCGTCGGCGCGCGAGCTGCCCGGCCTGCCGTTCGACGAGAAGGTCGTGCTGTCCAACGACGGCGCGCTGAACATCGGCGCCGTGCCGAAGACGCTGGGCGTGATCGGCGCCGGCGTGATCGGCCTGGAAATGGGCAGCGTGTGGCGCCGCCTGGGTTCCGAAGTCACCATCCTGGAAGCGATGCCGGAATTCCTGGCCGCCGCTGACGGACAAGTGGCCAAGGAAGCCTTGAAGGCCTTCACCAAGCAGGGCCTGAACATCCAGATGGGCGTCAAGATCGGCGAAATCAAGGCGACCGCCAAGTCCGTGACCGTGCCCTACGTCGACGCCAAGGGCGCCGAGCAGAAGCTGGTGGTCGACAAGCTGATCGTCTCGATCGGCCGCGTGCCCTACACCGGCGGCCTGAACGCCGACGCCGTGGGCCTGAAGCTCGACGAGCGCGGCTTCGTCGCCGTGGACGGCGACTGCAAGACCAACCTGCCCAACGTCTGGGCGGTGGGCGACGTGGTGCGCGGCCCGATGCTGGCCCACAAGGCCGAGGAAGAGGGCGTGGCGGTTGCCGAGCGCATCGCCGGCCAGCACGGCCACGTCAACTTCGACACCGTGCCGTGGGTCATCTACACCTCGCCGGAAATCGCCTGGGTCGGCAAGACCGAGCAGCAGCTCAAGAAGGAAGGCCGCGAGTACAAGGCTGGCAGCTTCCCCTTCCTGGCCAACGGCCGCGCCCGCGCGCTGGGCGACACCACCGGCTTCGCCAAGGTGATCGCCGACGCCAAGACCGACGAGGTCCTGGGCGTGCACATCGTCGGCCCGATGGCCTCGGAGCTGATCTCGGAAGCCGTGACCATCATGGAATTCCGCGGCGCCGCCGAAGACATCGCCCGCATCTGCCACGCGCACCCGACCCTGTCGGAAGCCGTGAAGGAAGCCGCGCTGGCGGTGGACAAGCGCGCCTTGAACTTCTGATGCGCGGGCTCCGGTCCGTTCGGGGCCTGGCCCCGGCGGATCGGCGCCATGGTTGCCTGGGGGCGGGTTCGCGGATCCGCCCTTTTTTCATCCTGCCAGCCTGTTTCCCCACATGAACGTCAGCGAATACTACGAACACGCCCTGGCCGAGCGCGGCTATCAGCCCGACGAGGCCCAGAAGAAGGCGATCGACCGCCTGCAGCGCTACTACGACGAATGGGTCAAGTTCAAGGCGATGCGCTCGAACGCGCTGAAGAAGCTGCTGAACCGGCCGGACGTGCCGCGCGGCGTCTATCTGTGGGGCGGGGTGGGGCGTGGCAAGAGCTTCCTGATGGACGCCTTCTACGCCACCGTGCCGGTGGTGCGCAAGACGCGCCTGCACTTCCATGAGTTCATGCGCGGCGTGCACCGCGAGCTGGAAGAGGTCAAGGGCATGCAGGATCCGCTGGACGAAGTGGCCCGGCGCGTGGCCAAGCGCTATCGCCTGATCTGCTTCGACGAGTTCCACGTGTCAGACGTGGCCGACGCGATGATCCTGCACCGGCTGCTGCTCAAGCTGTTCGAGCACGGCACGTCCTTCGTGATGACGTCGAACTACGAACCATCGACCTTGTATCCCGAAGGGTTGCACCGCGACCGCGTGCTGCCGGCCATCGAGCTGATCCAGGCGCGCATGGACATCATGAACGTGGACGCCGGCGTCGACTATCGCCGCCGTTCGCTGGAGCAGGTGCAGTGCTATCACACGCCGCTGGACGAGCGCGCGCAGGCGGCGCTGCAGGAAGCGTTCAATCAGCTGGCCGACACGCCGCCGCAGGAACCGCTGCTGCATATCGAGCACCGTGAGATCCGCGCGCTCCGGCTGGCCGGCTCGGTGGTGTGGTTCGACTTCGCCACGTTGTGCGGCGGCCCCCGCTCGCAGAACGACTACCTGGAGCTGGCCAACCGCTTCCACGCCGTGATCCTGTCCGGCGTGCCGCGCATGGGGCCGCGCCAAGCCTCCGAGGCGCGCCGCTTCACCTGGCTGATCGACGTGTTCTACGACCATCGCGTCAAGCTCATAATGTCGGCCGAGTGCGAGCCGGAAGAGATCTACACCGAGGGCGCGCTGGCCAACGAGTTCCACCGCACCGTGTCGCGCATCCTGGAGATGCAGTCGCGCGAGTACCTGGAATCCGAGCGCCGGCTCACCGTGACGCTGTAGCGGCGCCACCGCGTCGGCAAGGCGCGGGGAGGGTGGCAAGAATCGGCGGCCGCACGGCCGCCTTTTTTGTTTCTCATATCGTAGTGAGAATAGTTATAATTTATAACTTCTATCCGCTTGAAAGGCGGATTCCGGCTTGGCCGCGGGCAAGCCCGATGGCCCGGCCCGCTCCGTATCCAACCTGACATTTCCGCTATTCCTGTGAAAGCTCCCGCCGCCGGCGCAGCCATGCTGCCCTATCAACTGGCCGTGGCCTCGCGCGCCATCGCCGCCATCCTGGGCTGCTACGGCCTGGCTTCCGCCGCTGCCGCCTGCCTGGCCGTCTGGCTGCCGCTGGCGCGGGCCGACGCCGTGGTGACGGCGCAGATGCTGTCCTTCGTGTTCTACGCCTGCGGCGTGATCTGGGTCTTCGCGACCCGCAACGCCTGGCGCGCCTGGGGCGGCATCCTGATCCCCACGGCCGCGCTGAGCCTGCTGTATCTGGCGGGCCGCGTCGCGGTGCCGGCATGAAGCCGGCGGACGCCAAGCAGCAGGGCCAGGAGGGCTTGCGCCAGGCCATGTCCTGGCTGCACACCTGGTCGGGGCTGATCTTCGGCTGGGCGCTGTTCGCGATGTTCCTGACCGGCACGCTGGCATTCTTCCGGCCGGAGATCACGCGTTGGATGCAGCCCGAGATCCAGGTCCGGCCCGCGCCCGCGCAACAGGCCGTGGCCACGGCCCAGCGCTATCTCAGCGAGCACGCGGTCGACGCCAAGCGCTGGTTCATCACGCCGCCGACGGACCGCGAGCCGCTGATCCTGCTGCTTTACCAGACGCCCAAGCCCAAGCCGGGCGAGCGCGGCTTCGTGCGGGTCAAGCTCGATCCGCAGACCGGCCAGGCCGTGACGGCGCGCGAGACGCGCGGCGGCGACTTCTTCTACCGCTTCCACTTCGAGCTGGAGATCGGCTTTCCCTGGGGACGCTGGCTGGCCAGCATCGCGGGCATGTTCATGCTGGTGGCCATCATCAGCGGCGTCATCACGCACAAGAAGATCTTTGCCGATTTCTTCACCTTTCGTCCGAAGAAGGGCGGACAGCGCGCCTGGATGGACGGCCACAACGCGCTGTCCGTGCTGGGTCTGCCATTCCACCTGATGATCACGTTCAGCGGGCTGGTGCTGTTCATGGGCATGTTGATGCCGGCGGGCATCCTGGCTGTCTATGACGATGCGCGCCAGTTCAGCGACGAGGTCTTCGCCTCGTTCAAGGTCACGCCGCCGCGCGGCACGCCCGCGCCCCTGACCGATCTCGCGCCCTTGGTGGCGCAGGCCGAGAGCCACTGGCAGGGCAACGTGGGGCGCGTCACCGTCAACAACCCCGGCGATGCCGGCGCCACCGTGACGCTGACGCGCAACGCGGCCGACGGCGTGTCCTATGGCCGCCTGTCTCCCTACATGCGCTTTGATGGCGTGACCGGCCAGATGCAGGAGAACCTGGACGAACTCAGTCCCACCGTGCGCACGGCGGGCGTGATCACCGGCCTGCACCTGGGACTGTTCGCCGCGCCCGTGCTGCGCTGGTTCTATTTCCTGGTGAGCCTGGCCGGCACCGGGATGGTCGGCACCGGCCTGGTGCTGTGGATCGCCAAGCGTCGCCAGAAGGCCCGGCCGGGCGCGCGCGAAGCCTTCTCGCTGCGCCTGGTGGACGGCTTGAACGCCGGCACGGTGGCCGGCCTGTTCATCGCCGTCGCCGCCTTCTTCTGGGCCAACCGCCTGCTGCCGCCCGACCTGCCGGGACGCCAGCTCTGGGAAGTGCGCGCTTTTTTCTCGGCCTGGGGCCTGTCGCTGGTCTACGCTTTCCTGTTCCAACGCCGCAAATGGCTGGACCTGCTGGCCGTCGCCGCCGCGTCGCTGGCGCTGGTGCCGGTGATCAATGCGTTGACCACCCAGCGCCATCTGGCGGTCTCGCTGCCGGCCGGCGACTGGGTGATGGCCGGATTCGACCTGACCTGCCTGGCCGGTGCGTTGCTGCTGGCCTGGATGGCCCGCAAGGCGGCCCGCGCCCGCAAGGCGCCGGCCGGCCGTCCGGCGGCCCGGCCCGCGCCGTCCCCTCAATCTTCCCCAGCCGCTTGAGAATCGAGGAGCAACCATGACGCTTGCCGCCTTCTGCCTGGCCTATGCGGGTTTCTCCGCCCTGTGCCTGGGCATGGACCGTCATTACGAAGACGTGTTCGACCGCGAACTGCCGCGACGCCATCGTCTGTCGCTGCGGCTGTTCGGCTGGATCGCGCTGGCGCTGTCCTTGTGGGCCTCGGCGGAGGTCTGGGGCTGGAGCTACGGCACGGTCGAATGGATCGGCATCCTCAGCATCGCCGGCCTGCTGCTGATCTGGTTCCTGACCTTCCGTCCGCGCGCGGCCCTGACCGCCGGCGGCCTGTGCGCGCTGGCCGCGCCCGTGCTCGCCGTGGTCTGACGCGCCGCCGGTCTGCTCAGGCCGGAGCGGCCAGTTTCATCTGCCGTTGATAGAACAGCAGATCGAGCTCGGGAGCCTGCCCGGAAACGCGCGTCAGCATGGCGTGCGCCTGCCCGCGGTGGTGCGTCTGGTGATTGAACCAGTGGGCGAGGGCGGATCCGACGTGCTGCCGCAGTTGCTCCGGCGTCGAGGTCCGCCGGTACGAAATGACGGTATCCATGGCGGACTCGGGCAAGGCCAGGACATAGCGGGCGATCTCCTCGTCCTCACGTTCTCGCGCGGCTTTCAACGCCGGGAAGTCCTCGAGAAGGATCTGGTCCAGGCGATAACCCGGATCCGGCAGGCCACAGAGGCGATGCCGCCAGATCCGGTCCGTCACGAGCAGGTGATTGAGCGTGCCCTCGATGGACTTGAAGTAGGCGCCGCAATCCTGGCGGTATTGTTGGGCTTCGAGCCCGCCGACCGCGTTGTACAGGATCCGGTTCGCCCAAGCGTTGTACCGCGCGAGGACATCGAAATGCGCCTTGAGTGTCGCCATGTGCACGCTCCCGTCACCGGCCGGCGGGCTCAGTCGCCGACGGCCGTCGCTTCATCCGCAATCGCTTCGGGCAAGGGCCCGACATAGCGAGATTGCGGCCGGATCAATCTTCCTGTCAATGCCTGTTCCCGCGCATGGGCGATCCATCCCGAGACGCGTCCCATGGCGAAGATGCAGGTGAAGACCTCGCGATCGAAACCCAGGGCGTCCAGCAGCAAGGCCGTATAGAACTCGACGTTCGTCTCCAGCGCGCGATCAGGCTTGTGGCGGCGCAGCGTATCCAGCGCGATCCGTTCGATCGTCTGCGCCAGTTCGGCGCGCTGGCCGGGCACATGATGGCCCTGCAGCAGCGGCTGCAATGCGGCCTTCAGCGCATCGGCGCGCGGGTCCCGGACCCGGTAGATGCGATGGCCGAATCCCATCAGCCTGTCGCCGCGCGCCAGCGCCGCATCCAGCCACGTCGACGCCTTGTCCGCCGTGCCGATGGCATCCAGCATGTCCAGCACCGGACCCGGCGCGCCGCCGTGCAGCGGGCCCTTCAATGCGCTGATCGCGGCCAGGACCGACGATGTCAGTCCGGCCCGGGTCGAGGCCACGACCCGGCTCGCGAACGTGGACGCGTTCAGGCCATGGTCGGCCACCGTCACCAGGTACGCATCCAGCGCATGTACATGGGCGGCCTCGGCGGGCAGTCCCGACATGCGCAGGATGTCGGCGGCGTGTCCCAGGCCAGCGTCCGGCTGAATCGGGGCCTGGCCTTGCCGCAGCCGGATCAGGCCGGCGGTGAAGACCGCCGGCGCGGCCACCAGATGCAGCGCGGTGACCGGGTCATTGCCATCCTGGATCCTGGCGACCAGCGCGCGCATCGCGTCGATGGGTTCCAGCGCGAGCAAGGCCGCGTCGGCCGAACCCAGGTGCTGGAACACCGCGACCCGGGCGGCGCCCAGCGCCGATTGCCAGTGCTGCGGGGGCGCGGGCTCATCCAGGAACTGCTCGAACAGCATCGCCATCACGCCTTCATAGGTCTCGCGTGCTGCCAGATCATCGAGCGAGCGCCCGCGGATGATCAGTTTTCCACGATTGCCATCCACCTCGGACAAGACGGTTTCCGCCGCGATCACTTCGTCCAAACCTATCGCCATCACATGCTCCTTGTTGATGGGATCATGTTCATCTGCAATAGTATTGACGTCAATCTTGATTAATTTGATCAATATAAATTCCATGACCTGGATCACCGCCCATGAAGCCGTCGAGCTGACGGGCGTGCGCATGCAGACCCTGTATGCCTACGTCAGCCGAGGCAAAATCCGCAGCAGGCAGGACGGCGCCGATTCCCGCCGCAGCCTGTATCACCGTGACGACGTGGTCCGCATGGCGGGACGCCAGCGCGGGCAACGCAATGCCGCCACGGTGGCCAGCGGCGCCATGGAATGGGGTGATCCGGTCATGCCGTCCGCCATCTCGACGGTGCGGGATGGCCGCCTGTGGTACCGGGGCGCCGATGCCGTTGAACTGGCCCGCGCGAGTCAGTTGGAAGATATCGCGGCCGTCTTGTGGGAGACCGGCGATGCAAGCGTGGATCTTGCCGCCGTGCCGGCCGGCGCGGCGCCGCCTCCTGGCGAAGCCGGGGCCATACAGCCGGGCATCGTGGCGATGGCGGGACGCTGTGTCGCCGACCTGCCCACGCAGGGCCGGTCCCTGGGCGCGCTCAGGGCGGAAGCCCGCGGCGTCCTGGCAACGCTTGTCGTCTCGATGTTCGGATCCCAGGCGCTGCTCGCGGGCGGCAGCATCAGCCAGCAGCTGGCGGCTGCCTGGAAACGACCGCGCGCGGAACCCGCCATCCGGCAGGCGCTGTGTCTGCTGGCGGACCACGAGCTCAATGCCTCGACCTTCGCCACGCGCGTGACGATCTCGACGGGCGCCAGCCTGTCCGCCGGCATCCTGTCGGGTTTGGCGACCTTGACGGGGCCGCTGCATGGCCGGGCGGCGATGAGTCTGAAACCGCTGATCGATGCGATGGCGCATGCCGATGCCGAATCCCTGGTGCGAGAGCGCCTGCATATGGGCTTGGGCTTTCCCGCCTTCGGGCACCCCTTGTATCCCGCCGGAGATCCGCGCGCCGCCGCGCTGCTGGAAAGCCTGGCCCTGCCAAGCGCCTATGCCGACCTGGCCCGGCAGGTCGAGCGCCTGGCGGGCGAGCGGCCGAACATCGATTTCGGACTGGCGGCGCTGAGCGCCGTGCACCGTCTGCCCTCGCATGCCCCGCTGGCGCTCTTCGCCATCGGACGTTGCGTGGGCTGGCTCGCCCATGCGCTGGAGCAGGCCGGGTCAGGGCAGATGATCCGGCCGCGCGCGCGCTACGTCGGCGTTTCCCCGCCTGTCGCGCCGCCCGTCGCATCGGCGACCCGGAACGTCGCCAGGCGGCACCGGAAAGGCGGGGCCTGACCGCGCCAGCGGGGCTGGCAATCCAGGGACGCAACGCCGACACGTTACACTTGGACCCTCCTCCAGCAACCGCAGCCTCATCTCATGAACACCCGCGTCCTTACCGGCATCACCACCTCCGGCACCCCCCATCTCGGCAACTACGCCGGCGCGATCCGCCCGGCCGTCGTCACCAGCACCCAGCCCGGCGTGGACGCGTTCTTCTTCATGGCCGACTATCACGCGCTGATCAAGTGCGACGATCCGGCGCGGGTGGCGCGATCGCGGCTGGAAATCGCCGCCACCTGGCTGGCGGTGGGCCTGGACCCTGAGCGCGTCACGTTCTATCGACAGTCCGACATTCCCGAGATCCCTGAGCTGTGCTGGGTGCTGAACTGCGTCACGGCCAAGGGCCTGATGAACCGCGCCCACGCCTACAAGGCCTCGGTGGACCAGAACGAGGCCAAGGGCGTGGAGCCGGACGACGGCGTGACCATGGGCCTGTTTTCCTATCCCGTGCTGATGGCCGCCGACATCCTGATGTTCAACGCGCACAAGGTGCCGGTGGGCCGCGACCAGATTCAGCACCTGGAAATGGCGCGCGATATCGCGCAACGCTTCAACCATCAGTACGGTCGCGACTATTTCACGCTGCCCGAGGTGACCATCGAGGAAGAAGTCGCCACGCTGCCGGGCCTGGACGGTCGCAAGATGTCCAAGAGCTACAACAACACCATTCCGCTGTTCGAAGGCGGCGCGCAGGCGCTGCGCGCCTCGGTGATGCGCATCGTGACCGATTCGCGCGCGCCGGGCGAACCCAAGGACGCCGAGAATTCGCACCTGTTCACGATCTACCGCGCTTTCGCGACGCCGGCTCAGTCCGCCGCGTTCCGCAAGCAGCTGGAAGAGGGCATGGGCTGGGGCGATGCCAAGCAGTTCCTGCTGGACCATCTGGAACAGCTGCTGGCGCCGATGCGCGAAAAGTACTTCGACCTGATGGCCAACCCCGGTCGCATCGAAGAAGTGTTGCAGGCCGGCGCGGCGAAGGCGCGCAAGCTGGCCACGCCGTTCATGGCCGAACTGCGCGAGGCCGTGGGCCTGCGCAATCTGAGCGTCGCCGTGTCGCAGGATAAGGCGGCCGGCAAGAAGGCCAAGGGCAAGGGCGCCCGCTTCGTCAGCTTCCGCGACGACGGTGGTTTCCGCTTCCGACTGTTGGCGGCCGATGGCGCCGAGGTGCTGCTGTCGCGTCCTTTTGTCGATCCCAAGGAAGCCGGCCAGTACATGCGGCGACTGCAGGAAGCCTCGCCGGACGAGCTGCTGCAGGCCGGGCGCGTGACGGTGGACGGAAACGAAATCGCTGTTGCGCCGGCGGACCAGGACGCGTCCGAATGGACGGCGCGGTTGCGCGAGGCCCTGCTGTCCCTGCCGCGCGATTGAACGCGGGTGGAAAAAAATGAAGGCCGGTGCGCTGTGAGGCGTACCGGCCTTTTTACCTTCCATGCAGGGTGGCAAGGCCCCGGGGCCGCCTGGGGCAGGGCCTTGCCTGGGTGGTGATTAGTAGGCGGCCACGATGCGCCCGATCGACGGTCGAGCGCTATCCTGCGCCGAGTTTTGCTGCTGCGTCCACCAGCTGTAATTGTGGTCGTCACCGATCAAGCTGCCATGCCAACCGTTCGGCCGGTTGATTTGCACCGATGTGGTCGAGTCCGCGATCCAGCCGAAGTTGGTCCCGATCAGGCCGCCGGTCGCCGAGCCGCCGGTGATGGATCCGGAGGCCTGGGTGTTGTAGACGTTACCGACGTTGACGCCCACGATGCCGCCCGCCGACGCGCCGGGGGGCGCCTGGATGTCGACCTTGGCGACGGAGTACGCGATGTATCCCGACGTCAGCACGCCGGCGATGCCGCCCAGCGCGCCGGCGCCGGAGTACGCCGGCGACGACGACAGCACGCCCTTGACGTTCAGATTCTGCAGTCGCGCGTCTTCGGCATTGCCCACAATGCCGCCGATCTGTGCGCCGGATCCGCCGCGCAGGTCGACGGTGGCGTTGACGTCGGACAGGTTGCTATCGACGATCTGGCCGGCGATGCCGCCAATCTTCGCGTTGACGCCGCCCTGTACCGTGGCGTTCACCTGCACTCGCTGCACGTTGGCCGACACGTTGCTGCCTATCAGTCCGCCGAGCGTTGCGGCCGTGAGGTCCCTGACCTGACCCTCGTAGCGCGCGTCCTCGATCGTGCCGCCCATGTAGGCAGTGCCCTTGTTTTCGCCGATCAAGCCGCCGATGGCGGCGCTGCGGTAGCCATTCACGTCGCCCCGCGCTTCCACGTTCGACAGCATGCCGTTGATGTTGACGCCAATCAGCCCGCCCACCTTGCTTTTGATACCGGCCGACGATACCGAGACGGTGCTGGTGGCGTTGCTGATGTAGCCGGATCTGTAGGCGCCCGTCCTGTCCAGCGTATTCAGGCCGACCAGCCCGCCCACGCTGGCATTGGCATACTGCACCGAGATCGTGCCGCTGCTGCGCACGTCGCGCAGTTCGGCGCCAAGGTTGCGGCCGACCAGGCCGCCGACGGCGGTGCCGTTCGCCGGGTTGTCATAACTTCCACCGGCGATGTACGCGTGCGCCGCGCTGTTGCTGATCTGCTTGGCGCGCGGCGTGTCCTGCACCAGGCCGACCAGTCCGCCGATCGCGGTGCTGCCGGCGTTGCCCAGCACGTTGCCGCTGAAGGACGAGTTGCTGATATCGCCCCAGAAGTAGTTGCCTACCAGCCCGCCGACGACATGCGGATTGCGGCTGCCCATCACCGAGCTGTTGGTGGCATGGACGTTGTCGATATTGCCGGAGTTGAAGCCGGCCAGCACGCCCAGCTGCGTGGCCCAGGGGCTTTGCATGCCGTTGACCGTGGCGCGGTCCAGCGTCATGTTGCGGACCGTGCCGCTGACGCGGCCGAACATGCCAAGCGCTTGTCCGTTGCCGTAGATGCTCAGGTCGGTAATGGTATGGCCCAGGCCGTCGAAAACGCCGCTGAACTCCCGCTGGCCGCCGGCCAGCGCCGTGAAGTAGCCCTGGCCTGCGATATCGCTGCCCAGCACGTAATGGCCGCTCAAATTGGCGTCGATGGCCTTCAGTTGGGCCAGCGTGTGCACCACTTTGTAGTCCTGGCCATTGGCGCTGAACGCGGCGTTCGCCCCGGACAGCGTCACGGCGGCGCCGCGGCCGATCCGATGGCCATTGCCGGAGTTCAGCGCCAGCGCGGCGTTCCGGCCGGTCAGGGTGATGTTCTTGTCGATCAGCACGTTGCTGCCGCCCAGCGTCAGCCGGGCGTTGTTGCCTTGAGCGGTGATGGCGCCGCCGATCTTGACATCGCCCGAGGACAGCAGGTTCAGGGCATTGTCGTGCTGCCACGCGAGGGTGTTCTCGACCGCCAGGCTGTTGTCGCCGATGAGCGATACCTGGTTCTGCGCCAGCAGATTGGTCAGCTGCGCGGCGGACAACAGCGTATCGCTGGACCCGTCCGGCGTCATCCGCAGGGTATCGCTCACGCGCACGCGCGAGCCCCTCAGTTCCAGCATGCCGGTTTCCTTGCCGGCGCCGGCCTGGGCGGATGCCTTCATCGACTGAGCAAGCTCCAGCTTGGAGCCGTGGACCATGATCATGCCGCCATCGGCCGCGTTCTTCACGCCGCTGGCATCCAGCTTGCCGCTGACACTTACGGCGTGATTGAAGCCCTGCAGCATGATTCGGCCGGACCTGTCGCCCTGCAGGGACACCGCCTCGATCGTGCCTTCGTTGTTGACCACGGTGCGCAGCAGCGCATTGGTGGCGTTCGCTTGCAACCAGACGTCGCCGCCCGCCGCCTGGATCAGGCCGCCGTTGTGTGCCAGCGCGTCCACCGCGCCCTTGTCGATTTGCAGGTACATCAAGCTGCCTTTGTCGAGATGCAGGCGGATGTTCCCGCCGGCGCCCAGCGCGACGCTGCCCTCGGTGGCCTGGATCGTGCCGGTGTTGCCGACCTGCGCGCCCAGTAGCGCCACAGTGCCGCCGGCGGCGGCCTGGATGGAACCCGCGTTGCCGACCTGAGCGGCCGAGTCGCCAGCGAACACGTAGCGGCCCGCCTTGAAGTCCTCGTTGCTGATGTTCAGGGTCGAAGCCACCAGGCTGCCCACGTTGACTTGCGCGCCCTGGCCGAACAGCACGCCGTTCGGGTTCACCAGGAAGACCTGGCCGTTGGCGTCGATGCGGCCCAGGATGCTGCTGCCCTCATTGCCAATGACGCGGTTCAGCGCGATCGCGTTCTGGTCGGGCTGGCGGAACGTGACGCCTTCCTGGGCGCCGACGTTGAAGCTCTCCCAGTTGGTGATCAGCTTGTGGCTCTGCTGGTCCACGATCATCTGCTGGCCTTCGGACTGGATCGTGCCCTTGCCGTCGACCACCGCTCCGCCCGTCGGCAGGGCATGGGCCAGTCCGGCGAAGGCGAGCCCGATCAGCGAGGCGCCTGCCGTCATCAGCACGCGGCCGCGTCCCGCCTTGCCACGGCGGCGTGTCAGTTCGCTGGCGACCTGCCAGCACCCCTGGGTAGCGTTCCAGACCAGCGCGTAACTTTTGTTCATAGCGAACGTCCTTTGTCGATTGATTCTGCTGCTCCCCAGCAGATGGGCCCCGCGATGCGAATGTCGAACTTTGCAAGCTAGGGGTTGTAGGCGCTTTCGGACGGGCGGAAACGTGCATGGTGCAAAAACGCAGTTCTTCTATTTCTCAATCAAATTTCTTCTATCAAGAATTGGAGAAAATATGAGTGACGCGCCGGCTTTCAGCGATTGGACGCGCCCTTGTCACGCAGTCGAGGTCGGCC
>NZ_JCBANH010000029.1:0-64298 GCF_059760925.1 Achromobacter sp. 1011791174 | reverse complement strand
CCGCGCCGGCGCGGTAGTAGCCCATGGCCGTGGCCACGCTGGCGTGGCCCGTCATGGCCATGGCATCGCCCAATGGCACTTGCTGGCGACCGGCCTCGGTGATGAAGCCCGAGCGCAGGCTGTGCGCGGAATAGCTTTCGTCCAGGCCCGCCAGCTCGCAGCGCTGGCGCACGATATCGCGCACGGCGGCGGCGGCCAGTGGCTCGCCCAGCACATCGCCGCGCCGGATCCGGCGGAACAGCGGGCCTTGCGTGATGCCGCTGGCATCCAGCCAGGCCTGCAGGGCCCGCGCCGCCGCTCCCACGATCGGCTTGGCGTCCTCGGCCCGGGCGGCGCCCGCCTGGTTGGTCTTGGAGTGGCGCAGCAGATAAAGAAAACCGTCCTCGCCGCGCGGCGTGTTCTCGACGGTGGCGCGCACGACTTCGGAGCGGCGCCGACCGCCGCTGGCCCAGGCGAACAGCAGTAGCGCCCGGTCGCGCAGTCCGCGCAGCGAATCGTCGCAGGTATCCAACAGCGCCTGCAGCGGCTCGCGCGTCAGGGCCGGCTTGCGCGCGGGCGCCGCGCCGCGCCGGGCATGCGCGCGGCGGGTGCGGGCGAGCAGATCGCGCAGCCCCTGCGCGCGGCACGGGTTCGGCAGCCCCAGCGTGTCATGCGCCTTGGACAGGACCGATACGCGTTGCAGCACCGTGTTCAGGCCCGGCGGCCCCAGGCGTCCCTTGACCTTCAGGCGGACGAGTTCCTGGTCCAGCGCGGCCGGCATTTCGCTGGTCAGACCTTGTTCGGTCTGGCGGCGGGCGTGGTCCACGACGAATTGCACGACAGCGGTCTCGGGCAGGGGCAGGGCGAAGCGCCGGCCGTAGCGCAGTTCGAACCAGGCCGCCCAGTAACGCATCGCGGCGCGGTAGCTGGCCGCCGTATTGGCCGAACTGCCTTCCCGCATCAGGGCGCGCGCGGCCTCGTCCGCGCTGCGGTCCAGAACGGCGGGGTCGAGCAGGGGCAGGGCGGGCAAGGGCTTCAGTTGCATGGAACGAGGTGATTTCGTGTGTGCAAGGCGATTTCCGGCCAGGATTCGGCCCAAAATCTTGCTTATGTATTATTTAATATGTATTGTGTTTGATATCTAACACAACTACCAGATTACTCACGATAAGCTTCCAGTGCCGGGCTCGTTCTTGTCAGTCATGGTCGGGGGCCTCGTTTGAATCGGAATCGTGAGTAAACATGTTGTGCACGCGCAGGGCGTACTGGCCGTTGAAGACGCCGTAGCCGCATTCCATCAGCGGCACGCCGTCGACGCTGGCGATGATGGTCTGGGGCACATCAACCGGAAGCACGTCGCCCACCTTCAGGCGCATCAGCTCGCGGATGCTGGACGGAATGCGGGCGAATTCGGCAACCACGTCGATGTCGGCGCTGCGCACCTGGCGCGACAGCTGCTGGGCCCAGCGCTGGTCCACTTCCTCCAGCGCGGTCTCCTGCAGCGGGCGCGTCAACAGGTCGCGCACCGGCTCGATCATGGAATAGGGCAGGCAGATGTTCAGATCGCCGCCGGTGGCGCCGAACTCGATATGGAACGAGCTCACGACCACGACTTCGTTGCTGCCGGTGATGCTGGCGAACTTGGTGTGCATCTCCGAGCGCACGTACTCGAATTCGATCGGATAGACCGGATCCCAGGACTTGCCGTAGCTTTCCAACGTCAGGTTGAGCAGGCGCTGGATGATGCGCTGTTCGGTGGTGGTGAAGTCACGGCCCTCGACGCGCGTGTGGTAGCGGCCATCGCCGCCGAACAGGCTGTCGATGACCAGGAACACCAGGTTCGGGTCATAGGTGAAGAGCGCGGTGCCACGCAGCGGCTTCATCTGAATCATGTTCAGATTGCTGGGCACGGGCAGGTTGCGCTCGAAGTCCGCGTACTTCTGGATCTTGATCGAGCCGACGGTGATGTCCGCGCTGCGACGCATGAAGTTCAGCAGCACATGGCGCATCTGGCGAGCGAAACGCTCGTTGATCAGCTCCAGCGTCTGCATGCGACGACGCACGACCCGGTCCGGGGAACTCAGGTCGTAGGCCCGAGCGCCGTCGCTGGCGCCCGCGGTTTCCTTTTTGCTGTCGCTCTCGCCGGTTACGCCGGCCAGCAGCGCATCGACTTCGTCCTGCGAAAGAAACGCCTCGTAGGCCATGCTTATTGCACCACGAACGCCGTGAACAGCACGTCGGTGACGTACTGGCCGTCAGGCAGCGGCGAGAACGGACGGTTGACGGCCTGCTTGATCGCGTTGGCCATGTCGGTCTTGCCTTGCGAGGTCTGCACGGCGGTCGGCGACTGCGACGACAGCACCATGAGGATGCGGCTGCGGACCTCGGGCATGTACTTTTCCAGGCGGGTGCGGGTCTGCTCGTCGTTGACGCGCAGCGTCAGGCCCACGTGCATGATGCGCTCGGTATCGGCGTTCTGCAGCGTGACCGTGAACGCCTCGATGGGCACGAAGATCGGCGCGGGCACTGCGACTGGCGTGGTCGGCGGGGCGACGAAGGTGGTCGGCTGCGGGGTCTGGCCCGGCGCGCCAGGCGCGCCCGGCGTGCCGGGTGCGCCAACCTGGCCCGGATTCTGGCCGACAGCGAGCGACACGTTGGCGCCATTGGGCGGCGGCTGCATGCGTTGCGTGATGAACCAGGTCGCGCCAGCGCTGGCCGCCGCGACCAGCAGCAGGACCAGGACCGCGAGCACGGGACGGAGGATGCGGCCCAGGCCGCCGGAGCGGGTGGGAAGCGTGCCGCGCGCCGGCATGGTGGAAGGTTTTGAAGTCGCCATCTTGGTGTCGATGCGTGTTTGCCGCTAATGAAAACGGACTCTCAGTGGATGAAAGCATTCTGCCCGAAATCCCGCGCCGGTTTGGGAGCGAAAAACAGGGCGAAAGCCGCGTATCTCAAGCTATTGCTGCACTGCGCGCGGCCCTGGCGGGGCCGCGCGCCAGCCGGGATTACGCGAAGGTGTCGACCAGCGCGTTGGCGTTGCGGGGCGAGGCCGAGGCGGGACGCGAGGCGTCGGCCACCACGTCGCCCGCGCCGCCCGTCAGGCCGCTGCCCTGGCGCTGTGAACCGCCGCCCTGGTTCTGGGCGAACTGCTGCTGGGCGGCCTGCTCGCCCACGCTGGTCTGGCCCAGCGAGATGCCGGCCTGCGCCAGCGCCTGTTGCAATTGCGGCAAGGCGGTTTCAATGGCCTGGCGCACCGAGGCGTGCGCCGACACGAAAGAGGCGCTGGCCACGCCGTCGGCCAGGTTCAGGCTGACGCGCAGCGGGCCCAGGTCCGGCGGATCCAGGCGCAGCTCGGCGGTCTGCACCCCGTGGCGCGCGCTGTTGCTCATCACCACCAGTTGCTGGCCCAGGTCCGCGCCCCAGTGCGTGGCGCCGACGGGCGTGGCGACCTGCAGCGCGACCGGCGGCTGACCGATGCCGGCGGGGTTGAACACGGGCAGCGGCTGCTGGCGCTGGGCCGCGACGGCCAGCGATTGCGCCAGATGGTCCTGCACGCCGGCGGCGTGCTGGGGCAGCTGGAACGTCGGCGTTGCGGCCGGCAGCGGGGCGGATTCCTCTTCCTGGCGCACGGGCTGTTGAGCCCCGGCCTGCGACGCTTGCGCGGCCTCGACGGCGGTGCGCGGCGCCGTGCGCGGCAGCGCGGCGTCGGCGCTCAGGCGCGGCGTTTCGGCCGCGGGCGTGATGCTCTTGATGTCGGCGGTCACGGCGGCGGGCTGGCTGCCGGGCTTGGCGGCGGCGGTGACCACGGGCACGGCCAACTCCGCATCGCGGGCCTCGCGGGCGGCGGCGGCCTGGGCTTGTTGCGCCGTCAGCGGCACGGGCGCGCGCGGCGTCGGCGTGACCTCGTTGGCGTTCAACGCGTTGACCAGCACGGCGGCGGTGCCGCTGGCGGCGGTGATCGCGGCCTGCGCGGCGCCACGGGCGTTCTGCACCTGTTCGGCGGCCTGGGCGGCGATTTCCAGCGCCTGCTGCGGCAGCAGGGCTTGCGGCACGGGCTGCTGCGCGGCGGCGACGGCCATCGCGCCGGCCTCGGCCTGGGCGGCCTTCTCGACGGCTTCGTCGATGGCGCCAGACGCGGCGTTCTCGGCATGGCCCTCCGGGCTGCCGCCGGTCTTGCCGGGCGCGGGTTCCTTGGCGCCATTGCCGGTGGGGCGGGCGTCATTCGACTGGGTCGGACGCTGCTGGGCAAGCACTTCGGAGAAGCTGGGGCCCTTGTTGTCGGACATGGAGGACTTGGCGCCAAAGGCGTCGGCCGGTGAAACCGGCGCGGACGGGGCGATGGCGGGCAGGGGCAGGGGAGCGTTCATCTTGGGCTTCCTGTGGTATGTCGCTTAATGCATGCCGGCCTGGCGCTGGACCAGGCGGGCCGAGTATTCGTCGTTCAGGCGCTGTTCGCGGCGCGATTCGGCGACGGCTTCGGCGCGCTGCGCGCGTTGCGCCAGCGCGTCGTAGGAATTGAGCTTGCGCTTTTCCTGCTGGTAGTAGAGCCGACCCTTGTTCAGGTTCTCGTCGGCCTGCTGCAGCACGCCCTGTTGTTGGACGATGGCATCGTCCAGCGTGCCGATGAAGCGCTGGTAATTGTGGCAGTCGCTGGCCGACATGCCGGAGGTCATGGCCTGCTGCAGCCGCTCCAGGTAATCGTGGCGGTAGTCCTGCAGCATGCCGAGCTGGCGTTCGGCATTGGTGCGTTCGGCGCTGAGGCGGCCCAGCAGGCGCGCGGCTTCGTCCGTGCTCTCCTTGGCCAGATTGATCAGCATGTCCAGGGGAAGTTGGCTAGGCATAGGTGTCCCTCAACTCGAAACTGGCCTGCAATTGGTTGACCGCGTCCTGGTAGCCGACGTTCTCGCCGATGTCCTGCTGCAGGAAGGCTTCCAGGCGCGGGTAACGGGCGATGGCGTCGTCCAGCTGCGGATCGTTGCCGGCGACGTAGGCGCCAACGGCGATCAGGTCGCGGTTGCGCTGGTAGCGCGACAGCGTCTGCTTGAAGCGGCGCACGACCGAGAACTGCTGCGGCGTGATCAGCGACGTCATGGCCCGGGAAATCGATGCTTCGATGTCGATCGCGGGGTAGTGGCCGGCTTCGGCCAGGTGGCGCGACAGCACGACGTGGCCATCGAGAATGGCGCGGGCCGAGTCGGCGATCGGATCCTGCTGATCGTCGCCTTCGGCCAGCACCGTGTAGAACGCGGTGATCGAGCCGGCCTTGCCGTTCGGACCGGGCGCGCCCATGCCCGTGCGTTCCACCAGGCTGGGCAGCTTGGCGAAGACCGAGGGCGGGTAGCCCTTGGTGGCGGGTGGCTCGCCGATGGCCAGCGCGATCTCGCGTTGCGCCATGGCGTAGCGGGTCAGCGAGTCCATGATCAGCAGCACGTCCAGGCCCTGGTCGCGGAAGTGCTCGGCCAGGCGCGTGGCGTAGGCCGCGCCCTGCAGGCGCAGCAGGGCCGACACGTCGGCCGGCGCGGCCACCACGACCGAACGGGCCAGGCCCTCGGGTCCCAGGTTGTGCTCGATGAATTCCTTCACTTCGCGGCCGCGTTCGCCGATCAGGCCGACGACGATGACGTCGGCCTTGGTGTAGCGGGCCATCATGCCCAGCAGCACGCTCTTGCCCACGCCGGAGCCGGCGAACAGGCCCATGCGCTGGCCTCGGCCGACCGTCAGCAGGCCGTTGATGGCGCGCACGCCGGTGTCCAGCACCGTGTCGATGGGCGCGCGCGACAGCGGGTTGATCGGTTGGGCCGACAGCGGCGCCAGCTCGGCGCCGGTCAGCGGGCCCAGCCCGTCCAGCGGACGGCCGGCGCCGTCCAGCACGCGCCCGAGCAGGGCATTGCCCACGGGCAGGTGGCGGCCCAGCTGGGGCTTGGCGTTGCCGTTCAGCTCGGCCTTGCTGGGCAGCGGAATCTGGCGCTGCACGGGCGGTTCGCCGGGCACCACGCGGGCGCCGGGCGGCAGGCCGGAAATATCGGCCTGCGGCATCAGGTACAGGGTGTGGCCGTCGAAGCCCACGACCTCGGCGTCGGCCCAGTGGTCATGCCCGCGCGCGATCTCGATGCGGGCGGCGGCGCCCACCGGCAGGCGCAGGCCGGTGGCGTGCAGCACCAGGCCCGTGGCGCGGGTGATGCGGCCGCTGACCAGCCAGGGCTCGGTCGAGGCGGCGCGGATCGAGCCGATCTCCAGCTGGGTCTGCCAGCGGTCGATCACCGGGACGGCGGGCCGGGCGCTCATGGCGTCGCCTCTGTCTCCCGGGCCGGTTCTTCCCAGGAAGTGTTGCGGCCCAGCGAGGCCGCCACGCGACGCCAGCGCGTCTGCAGCGTGGCGTCGATGTCGCCATAGGGCGTTTCGGCGCGGCAGCCGCCGCGCGCGAGCGATTCGTCGGCCAGCACGCGCCAGTGGCCTTCCTTCAGTTCGTCGGCCAGGTGCAGGCGGATGAGTTCGATGTCCTGCGGATTGGCCCACAGCCGCATCTGGCCGCCGGCGCTGGGATTGATGTGCAGCACTTCGCGCACGGCGTGCACGACGGATTCGGGTTGTTCGGCCAGGGTGTTGCGGATTACCTGCTGGGCGATGTCCAGCGCCAGCGTCAGCAGGCTCTGGCCCATGCGCTCTTCCAGCGCGCCGATCGATGCGGCGCAGGATTCGGCCATGGCGTGCAGGCGGGCGGCCTCGTCGGCGCCCTGTTCGCGGGCCAGGGCAAGGCCCTCGGCGTAGCCGGCCTCGCGGCCTTCGGCAAAACCGGCTTCGCGCCCTTCGGCGCGGCCGGCCTCATGGCCGGCGGCGTGGCCTTGCGCGTAACCTTCCTCGCGGCCCTCGGCCACGGCCTGGGCGCGCAGCTGCGCCAGCACGACCTCGGGGTCCGGGCCGGGATCGGGTTCCGGCTCGGGCGCGGCCTCGACGGGCGGCGGCTCGTCGAACGACAGCATCTGCCAGCGCCGCCAGGCGGCGCTGCGCGAGAGCTGGGTCGTCGAGCCGGTGTCCGCGTCAGACATACGCGTCGTCTCCGGAGTTGCCCAGCACGATCTGGCCGCTCTCGGCCAGGCGGCGGGCGATCTGCAGGATCTTCTTCTGCTCGGCCTCGACCTTGGACATGCGGATCGGGCCTTGCGCTTCCAGGTCCTCGCGCAGCATCTCGGCGGCGCGGCTGGACATGTTGCGCAGGAACTTGGCGCGCAGCTCTTCCTGGGCGCCCTTGAGCGCGACCATGAGCGTGTCGTTGTCGATTTCCTTGAGGATGAGCTGGATGGCGCGGTCTTCGACGTCGAGCAGGTTGTCGAACACGAACATCTCGTCGATGATCTTCTGCGCCAGGTCGGCATCGCGCTCGCGCAGGCTGGCGACCACGGTTTCCTCTTCGGTCGAGTTCATCATGTTCAGGATCTCGGCCGCCGTGCGCACGCCACCCATCTTGCTGCGCTTGGCGCCCTGGCCGGCCAGCACCGAATTGAGCACGTCGGTCAGTTCGGACAGCGCGGCCGGCTGCACGCCGCCGAAGGTGGCGATGCGCAGCATCACGTCGTTGCGCAGGCGGTCGGTCAAGAGCGCCAGCACGCCGGCGGCGCGGTCGCGCTCCAGGTGCACCAGGATGGTGGCGATGATCTGCGGGTGCTCGTCGCCGATCAGTTCGGCCACGGTGTGCGGATCCAGCCAGTTCAGCGCATCTATGCCGCTGCCGCCTTCGCCGGCTTCCAGGATGTCCTCGATCAGGCCGGCGGCGCGGTCGCTGCCCAGGGCCTTGGTGAGCACGGTACGGATGTAGTCGTCCGAGCCCAGCGTGACGGCCATGAACTGGTCGGCTTCCTGGCGGAACTCTTCCAGCACGACGGCCACGTCATTGCGCGTGACCTGCTTCAGGCTGGCCATGGCGGCGCCGACCTGCTGGACTTCGCGCGCGGTCAGGTACTTGAAGACCTCGGCCGCGGCGTCCTCGCCCAGCGACATCATCAGGACGGCGCTGCGGGTCATGCCGTCCATGGGTTTGGCGGAATCATTTTTCATCTTTGCTCATCCAGGTGCGCAGGACCATGGCGACGGCACGCGGATCCTTGTTCGCCATCGTGCGGGCGCGTTCCAGGTTGTCCTCGTAGCGCGTGGTTTCCTTGGCGCGGGCCATTTCCTGGGCCTCGCGCTGGGCTTCGATGCGTTCGGATTCAGCCACTTCCGGATCGACCGGCGGGTACAGGTAATCGGTGACCTGGCGACGCACCTTGCGGTACAGCCAGAAGGCCACGATCAAGCCCAGCAGCCAGGCCATGATGGTCTTGAACAGGGCGATCATTTCCGGATCGCGCCACATCGGCAGGGCGGGCGGACCGTCGTTGAACTGGCTGTTGACCAGGTTGAGTGAGTCGCCGCGGCCTTCGGAATAGCCCATGGCCTCGCGGACCAGGTTGGTCAGCTTGTTCAGTTCCTCGGGCGGCAGCGGCTTGAGGTCGCCGTCCTTGTCGCGGATGTAGTTCACCACCACGGCCACCGACAGGCGCTTGAGCGCGCCGACCGGCTGCTTGACGTGGCTGATGGTGCGGTCCACTTCGTAATTGGTGGTGGCGTCGCGGCGCTCGTTCAGGCTGCCGGAGGCGGCCTGCGCGCCGGTCTGCTGCTGGGCGCCTTGCTGCTGCGGCGTCTGGCCGGGACGGGCCGGCGGCTGCTGCGGATTGGTGATGGGCGCCTGGGCGTTGCCGGGCGGCTGGTTCGACAGCGCGCCGGGCACGC
The DNA here is from genome assembly GCF_059760925.1 of Achromobacter sp. 1011791174. Taxonomy (NCBI): domain Bacteria; kingdom Pseudomonadati; phylum Pseudomonadota; class Betaproteobacteria; order Burkholderiales; family Alcaligenaceae; genus Achromobacter; species Achromobacter sp. 1011791174. Next base: position 55,553 of record NZ_JCBANH010000029.1, on the reverse strand, counting down.
CTTGCGCCGGACCGATGCCGCGCTGGGTGGCGTCGCTGGTCTGCTGGCTGCGGATCGCGCCCTGGCCGGGTTCCTGGTTGGGGCGGTAGACCTCGGAGGTTTCCTCGCGGCGCGCGAAGTCCATCTCGGCGCTGGCCTGGGCGTGCACGTTGCCGGGGCCGACCAGGGGATTCAGGATCGTCAGGATGCGTTCGACGGTGCGCTGTTCCATCTCGCGCACGAAGCGCAGCTGATCGGCGTCCATGCCGCGGCCTTCGCCCAGCGGAGCCGACAGCAGGCGGCCGTTCTGGTCGACGACGGAGACGTTTTCGGCGGTCAGTTCCGGCACGCTGGAAGCGACCAGCCAGGAGATGGCGGACACCTGGGCGTCGCTCAGGCTGCGACCGGGGTACAGGTTCAGCAGCACCGAGGCCGTGGGGGCCTGGCGCTCGCGCACGAACAGCGACTGGCGCGGCATGGCCAGGTGCACGCGGGCGTGCTGCACGGTGTGCATGGATTCGATCGAGCGGGCCAGTTCGCCTTCCAGGCCGCGCTGGTAGTTGATCTGTTCGGCGAACTGGCTGGCGCCGAAACGGGCGTTGTCCATCAGCTCGAAGCCGACCGAACCGCCGCGCGGAAGGCCCTGCGATGCCAGCTGCAGCCGGGCGTCATAGACGCGGTCGGCCGGAACCAGCAGGGCGGTGCCGTTCTCGTTGTAGCGGTAGGGCACGTTCATCTGCCCCAGCGCGGTCACGATGGCGCCGCCGTCGCGGTCCTCCAGGTTCGAGAACAGAACCTTGTACTTGGGCTCGCTGGTCCACATGACCGCGGCCACGACCAGCGCGACCACGGCCGCCGCCGCGCCCAGCAGGACGGGCTTGGGCAGCGCCCGGACTTTTTCCAGCACGGGGAACTTCGCCAGCAAAGACGAGCTCAGAGTGGCCTGCTGATTCATTTGCGGCCCCCGCTGGCTGCGCGGAGCTGGGGAAAGGACTTCATGTTCGGGTAGGGCAGATTACACATGCAACGTGCTTCTGGTCTGGGGTGAGCGTGGATTATTGCCGCTGGGGGCGCAATCCCAATCGTCGAAAACAGCGGTTTTTTGGCGTTACTTATCCCCTATGTCGCCCGGGGTGGCGCAAGCCCGGACGCGGGACAGCCCGCGGCCCGCCGCGAGCGGCGCCGGATCGGGGGAAATATCGGGTTTTTTGGCGGTTCTTGTCGGCTATGAGAGGCGCCGATCCCGGTTACGCTGCCTGCAGATTCGGCATTACGCCCCACCTGCAAGGAAACATGGCAATGGCGGTAACAGGTTTGTCCGGCATCGAAAGCATGCTGTCCCAGATGCGCGAGGTCGTCAGCAAGGCGGAATCCGGCCTGTCGGTCGGCGCCGCGCCGCTGGCCCAGCCCGACGGCTTCGCCGCCGAGCTGCAACGCTCGATCCGTCGTGTCACGGCCGCTCAGAACGCGGCCAGCGCCCAGGCCAAGGCCTTCGAACTGGGCGCGCCCGACGTCTCGCTCAACGACGTGATGGTCGACATGCAGAAGGCCAGCATCGGCTTCTCGACGGCGATACAGGTGCGCAACAAGCTGGTCGCCGCCTACAAGGAAATCTCGTCGATGGCCGTCTAAGGCCGCGAGACGAAAACACCGCACGAAGAGGGGCGCCAGCGAGCGCCCCTTTGGCGTTGGCGCGCATGCAGCGCCAAGCCAGGTTTTCTCCATGCCAGCGTCGCATGTCCCCGAGGCAGCGGCAGCGCCAAACACCCCGCGCCCTCAAAGAACACCGCTCACGGCATTAGCAAATCGCCCCAGCACCAGGGCAGCGCGGAGCCGGCTTTGCCGGTCCGCAGCTGCGCCCCCCTGGGGGGGAAGCGCGCAGCGCTTCGGGGGGGATCTAGTCCCTATTGCCTTTTTCCAGGCGCCAGACCACCTGCTGCAGCCAGTTCTCCTGGCGCGCGTCCAGGTTCAGGAAGATGGCGCCGAGGTGGCTGACCGGTGGCTCGCCCGTCAGCGACACGTGGCGCGGCGCGGGTTCGTCCGGGTCCGCTCCCGGCGCGATCATCGGCTGCCCGGATACCGGATAGACGTTGCGCACTTCCAGGTTGGCGACCAGCTTCCCGAGGTCGCCGAAATTCATCTGCACGCCTTCCAGCACCTCGCCGCGCTGGGGCAGTTCGGGCGCGGCCAGGCCAACGCGCAGGCCCACGCCATCGACCGAGATGTCGCGCACGGTGAAGGCGAGCGGCTTGGCCTGGGCCTCGGGGAGCCAGGTAGCCTCGCAGCGGTTGGCGCTGGTGATCAGCGAGGCTCGGAACATCTTGCGCCGCTGGATCCGCGCCAGGCGGTCGGGGAAGGGCGACACCAGGGCCGCGCTGCCGTCGTCGAAATGGATCACGTCGGGCCGCTGCACCCGGAAGCGGATCTGCACGCCCCCATAGGCCGTGGCGTGAAAGTGGAAGGTGGTGCCGCTGAGCAGGCCCATGCTGTCGGACTGTTCGAAGTCCGCGCCGGCGTAGTCGCGCGGACGCCAGAAGAACTGACGCGTGTGCTTGTCCGCCCCCAGGATGAGCACGGCGATCTCGCGATCGGCGGCGTCGCGCACCAGGATGTGGCTGTCGGGGTGGGTGAGCTCGAACAGCGCGGAACGCATGTCTTCCGGCCGGGTGAGCAGAAATTCCGGATCGCTGGCGTCCAACACGGTGGAGATTCCTTAGATAGATAGATCGGGCGGCGCGGCGTCGGCCGGAATCTCGCGCGATTCCAGGCGATACAGCCAGGCCAGCAATTCTGCCACCGCAACGTACAGTTGGGGAGGAATATGCGCGTCCAGGTCGACCTGCATGAGCAGGCCGACGAGTTCGCGCGACTCGTGCACGTACAGGCCGTTTTCCTCGGCGGTGCGGACGATGGTGTCGGCGAGCTGGCCGTAGCCCTTGGCGACGACGCGCGGCGCGCCGTCCGCTTCGTCGTATGACAAGGCGACGGCGGCGTTGCGGCCTGCGTTGGGCGAGGCGGCGTGGCTGTCCTCGGGGCGTTGCGGGTTTGCCATCAGAAATCAGTCGGAATGATGGGGCGCGGGTCGACCACGTTGACCGTCATGTGGCTCAGCGTCAGGCCCGCGGCCAGCAGGCGCGAACGCAGCTGGTCGGACGATTCGTCGATCAGGGCGGCGCTGTGGGGCGCGACCAGCTGCAGCACGATCTGGTCGCCGGCCAGGTTCAGCCGCGCGTCCACCAGGCCCAGTCGGGGCAGGTCGAGCTTGAGGCGGGTGGCCCAGGTCGGAACGGCCGATTCGGGATCGCCGCCGTAGGGGTCGCGCTGCACTTCCCAGTCCATCGGCGTGCCGGGCCAGGCTTCTCCGCGCCAGGCCAGCGCCTGGTTGGCCAGCACATCGAGCTGCTGGCGCACCAGCGCGTTCAGGTCCTGGTGGATGCCGTTGATCGGCGTGCCGGGCGCGGGCGCATTGGAGCCGCCGGAGGCGGGCGCGTCCGCGCCGCCGGCGCCACGGCTGGCGGGCGCTTCGGCGCGTGCGCGCGTGGCGGCGGCGCTGTGTTGCTGCTGCTGGGCGTCGGCCTGCTTGAGGTCGGCCTGCGGTTCTTTGCGCAGCTCGGATGGGTTGGCGCGGCCGAAGGCCAGATCGGCCAGGTGTGATTCGTAGAACAGGCCGCTGGTCTGCAGGGCTTCGCGCAGGGCCTGGCCCAGCGCGCGGGCGGCCGGACCCTGCGCGGCCAACGCGGCGCGGGCGGCGGCGGCCGGGTCCTGGGCGGGGGGCGCGCCCTCGGTGGCGCCGGTCTGGCCGGGCGTCTTGCCGGCGGCGGTTGCCGGGTCGCCGGCGATCGCATTCAGGACCGTCGCCACGTTGGCGGCGCTGTTCGCGGCAGCGGCCTGCGGTTGTCCGGCGGGCGTATTGGCGTGCGGCGCCGGGGGCTGGCCGCCGGGCGCCGGCTGGCCCGCGGCGGGCTGCCCGGCCGTGGCACCGGGCTGGCGGCCGGCCGATGCATCGGGGGTCCACAGTGGCGCGCGCCCTTGAACGGGCGGGGCTGCGTCGGGGTACTGCGCCAGCAGCGAGAGAATCGCGCGGGCGGTGCGGCCCAGCGTGGTGGGCGCGGAAGCGGTGGTGTCGTTGCTGGTGACCAGGCCGCGCGCGGCCAGGGCCAGCGCGGCGGCGGTCTTGGCGTCGACGATGGCGGCGCGTTCACCGCGCGCGCCGCCGGTCTGGACGCCCTGGCGGGGATCGCGCGGCGAGCCATCGGCCTGGCCGGGTTTCTCCAGGCTGCCGGGCTGGCTGACCGCATCCGGGCGAGCGCCGGAAACCTGATTGGCGGAGGCGGCGGACATCGTCGTGCCGAGCACGGCGTCCAGCCGCTGCACCAGGACGTTGCCCAGCGCGGCGGGACCTACGCTCATGTTTCAGGCGCCTGGTAGCCGTAGGCCGAGAGCAGGGTCTGCTGTCGCTTCATCCTGCCCAGCAGCTCGCCCAGGCGGGCCAACTGGGGAATCGCCAGGTCGCGGGTCAGCGCATCGTTTTCCAGGATGCGGACCAGCAGGTCGTATTTCATCGCGCGACCGGCGTCGTCCAGCGGCATGGACGGTTCACTGTGCCGCAGGCGCTCCACCAGTTCGCAGTATTGCTGCCCGTGCACCATGGCCGTGTCCCAATCCCCGGCCTGGGCGGCGGTAAGCATTTCGCCGGTAATAACGGCTATCTCCTGGTAATGCTCCAGGATAGGGGAGGATATATGGGTAAGGGACGTCATGGAAATCTCGGGCGGGCTCTGGCTGGCTAGGTTCGTTTTGCGGGCCATCACGGCGACACGCTGCCTGCCGGCTGGTCGATGGATGTCTGCCAAGCCTCGGCCAGATCGGCCAGCAGCCGGTCTGCGATGTCGAGTTGCTCGGCGTCCGACTTCAAGTTCGCCGTCAGCAGCGTGCGGACGATGTAATCATAGAGGCGCGAAAGATTGGCGGCGACATCGCCGCCAGCCTCCATGTTCAACCCGGTCTTCAAGCCTTCGTCGACAATCTTGATCGCTTTCGAGATCGCCGCGCCGCGTTCCGCGACCCGGCCTTCCTGCAGATGGATGCGAGCCTGTCCGATCGCCGCCCGTGCGCCGTTGAACAACAGGGTGATCAGCCGCTCGGGGGTGGCGCTCATCACCTGGGTTTCCAGGCCGATATCGGCGTAGGATCGGGCAGAGTGAGAGCCTGTCGGGCGGCGGGCGGCGTAAGTCATTAGTGCATCTTCTACGGGTTACTTGGACGATTTGTTCATCGCCGCGAACTGTTGGCTCAGGTACGCGCCGGTGGAGTTCATCTGGGCCACCATCTTGTCCAGCGCGATGAAGCGGGTACGCATGGCGGCCAGCTCGGCGTCGCTGGCGGCCTTGGCGCGGGCCTGCTGGTTGCCGAGGTCGGTAATGGTCTTGTTCAGGCCGTCGGTGCGGTTCTTGAGCGAGCCGTTGCTGCCCAGCACATCCTTGACGGCGGCGTCGAATTTCTTGGCCAAGCCATCCTTGCCGTTGAGCAGGGTGCCCACGTCGGCCGGGTTTTCCTTCAGCGCCTTGTCCAGCTTGACGTTGTCCAGCTTGAGCTGGCGCGTCAGGGGATCGGTGGTGATGCCCAGGTCGGCCAGCGACTTGATGTTGCCGGAGCCCAGCGCGCCGCTCAGCACGCTGGAAACGGCGGACTGGATCGAACGGGTGGTGCCGTCGCCGGTCAGCGGGCTGGCCTTCTTGGTGTCGTCCGGTTCCTTGGGGTTGTACGCGGTCAGGCCCTTGATCGTGGTCTGCAGCGCGTTGTAGGTCTTGACGAAATCCTGCACCGCCTTGGTGGCGACCGAGACGTCGGCTTCCAGCTTGAGCTGGATCGGTTTGTCGGTCGGCGTGGTGTCGGTCAGGTTCAGCGTCACGCCGTCGATGACCTTGGAGACGTTGTTCGAGCCGCTCTTGACCGTCAGGCCGTTGATGACGAGTTCGGCGTCCTTGGCCTTGGTCTGGGTCATGCCGCTGGTGGTGCCGTCGGCGGCGGTGCTGAAGCCCAGGATATTCTTGAGCGACTGGTCGCCGGTGACGGTGATGTTCTTCACCGAGGCCTGCACGCCGGTGTCCTTGGCGGTCAGCATCAGGTAGTTGTTGCCGTTGCCATCGTTCAGCACCGTGGCGCGCACGCCCGCCTTGTCGTCGGCGTTGATGGCCTTGACGATGCCGTTGAGCGAGGTGTCGCCCTTCAGGTCGATGGTGCGCTTGGTGCCGTCGGTCAGTTCGATCTCGAAGGTGCCAGTGTCGCCGTTCTTGGCGGTCCGGTCGGCCACGGCGCCGGAGCGCAGACCCTGCGCGATGGCCAGGTTCTTCACTTCGATCGTGTACTGGCCCGCGACGGCGCCTTCGCCGACGGTGGCGGTCAAGGCGTTGCCGCCGGTGACGCTGCCCATCATGGCGGCCATGGTCTCCGGCTTGCCCAGCGTGGCGGCGGACTTCTGCACCGCTTCCAGCGCGCTTTGCAGCTGGCTGTAGGCGTTGATGCGCGCCTGATAGCTCGTCGCTCGCGTCGTGTAGCGCTGCAGGTCCTTGTCGTTGGCTGCCGCCAGATCCGTCAGGATCTTTTCCAGGGGCAGGCCGGAGACCGAACCAAGGTTGGTAATGGAGGCCATGTGAGATTCCTTCCTAGCGATATGATTCTGTCAAAGATTGGAGGTCAGCGATTGGCCGGGTAAGGGCATAAGGCTGGCTTAATTCGGTCTTTCCGCCCGCGCGCGCGGACTGAAAGGCATTCTCTGAAATATATTGGGTACGGATCAAACCGAGGTTTTGATGCCATTTCCCTGCATGTTGACGATCATTTTGGCGATCTTGATAACAGCTTCGCTCGGGATGGTCCGCAGGACCTTGCCCGATTCGGAGTCGACCACGGACACCACGATCTGATGCACGTCGGGGTCGACCTCGAACTGCAATTGGGTGGACCAGGCTTTCATCTGGTCGTTGATTTCGTCGAGTGCGCGTTCCAGCGGCAGCTTCTGCGAATCCGACTGCTCGGACGTGGCGCTGTCCGAGCCGCCGCTATGGGCTGAGGCAGCGGCAGGCGCAACAGTGACGGATGGGTCCGGGACGGCGGGCGCAGGCGCTACCGCCACGGGGGCATACGAGGCGGGGGCTAAGGGGGATACGGCCATGATCACTCCAGCGGCGGTGCGGGCGTCTCGGAGGAGCGCGCTGTTATCAGGAAATTCTCAGTTACCATAACGGCACGCTCAGGGGCGAACTTTAGCGCCATCTGAAACAAGATATTTCTCACGTTCCGGGGTTGTGGACAGGGCAATGAGTGTCAAGACGGCGCTGCGCGTCATCGAAATCATCGAAACCTATGCCCGCGAGAAGCGCGCCTTGCCCCTGTCGGAGCTCGCCCGGCTGCTCGATGTGCCGGTGTCGAGCTGCCTGGCGCTGATCCGCACGCTGACCGGGCTGGGTTATCTCTATGAAACCGGACGGCGCCAGGGGTACTACCCCACGGGACGCCTGCTGGCGATGGCGCAGCGCATCGCTCATGCCGATCCGGTCCTGGACCGGGTTTATCCCAGCCTGGTGGAATTAAGGGACGCAACCAAGGAGACCGTGGTCTTCGCCAAGCTGAGCCAGGACGCGCGGGTGGTCTACCTGGACGTGCTGGATTCCCCGCACACGATCCGCTACGCGCCGGTCGCCGGCGAATTCAAGAGCATCCATGCCAATTCGCTGGGCAAGGCGCTGATTTCATTGCTGGACGAGCCGGCACGCGCGGCGATGCTGGCCAACGTGGAAATGACCCGCTACAACGAGCGGACGCTGACGACGCCGGCGCAGGTGGAAGCGGATATCGGACTGTCGCGCCAGCGCGGCTGGTTTATGAACAACGGTGAATCCATCGCGGATGTGGGGGCGATCGCCTGGCCGCTGACCCTGTCGGGCGAGCACTACGCCATTTCGGTCGGCGGGCCGATATACCGCATCGAACCCAGGCAGGCGGAGTACGCCAGCATCCTGCGCTCGGCCTGCGCCGGGCTGGAGCGGCAGGCCTGAGGGCGACCGGCGGCGGCACGCAACCCCGCCGGACGGTCCGCCCTGTCGCGCCGCGCTCAATAGGACTTGGGCAGTCCCAGCACTTTCTCCGCGATGAAGCACAGGATCAGCTGCGGGCTGACCGGCGCGATGCGCGGAATGAAGCTCTCGCGCAGCAGCCGTTCCACGTGGTATTCCTTGGCGTAGCCCATGCCGCCCAGCGTCATGACGGCGGTCTGGCAGGCGTTGTAGCCGGCTTCGGCGGCCAGGTACTTGGCCGAGTTCGCGGCGGGGCCGCAGGGCTTGCCGGCGTCGTACAGGCTGGCCGCCTTGTATACCATCAGGTCGGCCGCTTCCAGCTGCATCCAGGCCTGGGCCAGCGGATGCTGCACGCCCTGGTTCTGGCCGATCGGGCGGCCGAACACCACGCGCTCGCCGGCATAGCGCACCGCGCGCTCCAGCGCGGCGCGGCCGATGCCCACTGCCTCGGCCGCGATCAGGATGCGTTCCGGGTTCAGGCCGTGCAGGATGTACTCGAAGCCTCGGCCTTCCTCGCCGACCCGGTCGGCCACGGGGATGCGCAGCCCGTCGATGAACAGCATGTTCGAGTCCACGGCCTTGCGACCCATTTTCTCGATCTCCCGGACTTCCACCTTGGACCGGTCCAGGTCCGTATAGAACAGCGACAGGCCCTGGGTGGGCTTGTCCACCTCCGATAGCGGGGTGGTGCGCGCCAGCAGCAGCATCTTGTGCGCCACCTGGGCCGTCGAGATCCAGATCTTGCGGCCGTGGACCACGTACTCATCGCCCTGGCGCACGGCCCGCGTGCCCAGCTTGGTGGTGTCCAGCCCGGCGTCCGGCTCGGTCACGGCGAAGCAGGCCTTTTCGCGGCCGGCGATCAGGGGCGGCAGCCAGCGGCGGCGCTGGGCGTCGTCGCCGAACACCACCACCGGATTCAGCCCGAAGATGTTCATGTGGACGGCCGACGCGCCGGCAAAGCCCGCGCCGGACGCGGCGATGGTCTGCATCATCAGCGCCGCCTCGGTCATGCCCAGGCCGGCGCCGCCGTATTCCTGCGGCATGGCGATGCCCAGCCAGCCGTCGCGGGCCAGGTCGGCGTGCAGCGGCTCGGGAAAGCCGCCTTCGCGGTCGCGCTCCAGCCAGTATTCGTCGGGATAGCGTTCACAGATGCGGGAGACGGCGGCGCGCAGCGCCTGCTGGTCAGGCGTGAATTCAAAGTCCATCTGGCGTTCCTGGGGGTTCCGGGGAATCGGGAGAAAGGGCGGCGCCGCGCGCGAACAGGGCATCGATGGCGGCCTCGTCGTAACCGGCTTCCGCCAGCAGTTCGCGGCTGTGCTGGCCCAGCGCGGGGGCGGGGCGGCGGATGGCGGTGGGCGTGCCGGCGTAGCGGCCCAGCGGCGCGGGCGTGCGCAGGCGGCCTTCGGTGGGGTGGTTCTGCGCGCGGATGAAACCGGTGGCGGCCAGGTGTTCGTCATCCAGCAGGTCTTCGATGGCGTGCAGGCGGGCCGCCGGGATGTCGGCGCGCGCCAGATCGGCCAGCCAGTCGTCCGTGGCGCGGTGGCGGATGACATCGGCGACGAAGGCGTAGACCTCGCCGATGTGCGCGGCGCGCGCGCCATGGCTGCGAAAGCGCGGATCGTCGGCCAGTTCCGGCTGGCCGATCAGGGCGAAGAAGTTGCGCCAGTGCTTGTCGTTGTAGATCAGCAGGCACAGGTAGCCGTCGGCCGTGGCGTAGGGCCGGCGGTGCGGCGCGAGCAGCCTGGCGTAGCCGGCGGGGCCCAGCGGCGGGTCGAACGTGGCGCCGCCCAGGTGGTCGCCCAGCGTCATGTGCGCCATGCCCTCGAACATGGGAATCTCGACCTGCTGGCCGCGTCCGCTGGCGCGGGCATGCAGCACGGCCGACACCAGCGCGATGGCGGCATGCAGGCCGACGGCGCGATCCGCCAGCGTCAGGGGCGCGTAGCGCGGCACCTCGCCGCTCTGCCGCGCATACAGCGCCGCGATGCCAGCCTGTCCCTGGATCAGGTCGTCGTAGGCGGGCCGCCCGGCGTAGGGTCCCTGCTCGCCGAAGCCATAGGCGCCCAGGTAGACGATGCGCGGATTGCGCGCCGCCACCGCTTCATAGGACAGGCCCAGCCTGGCCATGGCCTGGGGGCGGATGTTGTAGAGCAGGGCGTCGCAGCCCTCGGCCAGCCGAAGGCAGGCCTCGCGGCCCTCGGGCGTCTTCAGGTCCAGCGCGATCGAGCGCTTGTTGCGGTTCAGGTGCAGGTGCAGATGGCCCATGCCGGGATTGCGCATGGGGCCGACCGCGCGCAGGTTGTCGCCGGCGGGGGACTCGACCTTGACCACGTCCGCGCCCAGGTCGCCCAGCACCTGGGTGGCGTAGGGGCCCATGACGACCGAGCTGAGGTCCAGGATGCGCACGCCGGCCAGCGGGCCGGCGGAGGCGGAGGCGGGTTGCGGGCTCATTGCTGCTCGATCCCGGCATCGCGGATCAGCTTGCCCCACAGGTCGCGCTGCTCGCCCACGAAGCGGGCGAAGTCCTGCGGCGTGCCCGAGAACGCGTCGAAGCCCAGCGCGGCCAGGCGCTGGCGGGTCTCGGGCCTGGCGACGACCTGGTTGATCGCCGCGTTGAGCCGGGCGACGACCTCGGGCGGCAGTCCGGCCGGGCCGAAGTAACCGTTCCAGGAGTTCAGGTCGAAATCCGGCACGCCGGATTCGGCCATGGAGGGCAGGTCGGGGACGATGGCGCTGCGCTGCGCGGTGGACACCGCCAGCGCCCGCAACTGGCCGGACTGCACGAAGGGCAGGCCGGAAGCCAGGTCGGTGAACATGAAATCCACCTGTCCGCCGACCACGTCGGTCAGGCCCTGCGGCGTGCCTTTATAGGGCACGTGCAGGATGTCGATATTGGCGCGGCGGGCCAGCGTGGCGCCGGCCACGATGCCGGTGCTGTTGCCGCTGGCATAGGTGATGCGCCCGGGGCGCTGGCGCGCATCGGTGACCAGGTCGGCGACCGTTATCCAGGGCCGTTTGGGGTTGGCGACCAGGATGAAGGGCAGGTTGCCGCCGCGCGCGATGGGCGTGAAGTCCTTCACGGGGTCGTAGGGCACGTTCTTCATCAGCCAGGGCGCGGCCGAGTGCGAGGTGTTGGTGGTGACGAAGATCGTGTAGCCGTCGGGGCGGGCGCGCGCCACCAGGCTGGCGGCGATGGTGGCGTTGGCGCCGGGCTTGTTCTCGACGATGACCTGCTGGCCCAGGATGGACGAGAGTTCGTTGCCGAAAATGCGCCCGACCGCGTCGGTGCCGGAACCGGCGGGGAAGGGCACGATCAGCGTGATGGGCTTGGCGGGATAGTCCGCGGCGCGGACCGCGACCGCGGGCAGCAGGGCCGCGCCGGCAAGCAGCGCGGCGCCGAGCAGGCGCGATGGTTTCATGGCTGGTCTCCTTGGTGGGATGGCGCGGGCGGCTTCTGCGGCCGCCACGGCCGGCGGGGCGCCGCGTCAGGCGGCGGGGGGCGTCGGGAAGCCGCGTATCACGCGGTCCGGCGATTCTTCATAGGGTGGGGAGTAGATCACCAGCAGCCGCGCGGGCTGGTCGCTGGTCACGGTGAAGACGTGCGGCACGTCCGGCGGGAAATAGCAGCAGTCGCCCGCCGCCATGTCGGCCCATTCGTCCGCCACCTGCGCCCGCGCGGTGCCGGACAACAGGTAGCAGACCTGTTCGATGCCGGGATGCGCATGCGGCAGGGCGCCCTGGCCCTTTTCGATCACGCCCAGCAGCACTTCCACGTGGCGCGAGCCGACGGTGTCGGGGCCGATCAGGCGCCGGTTGAGCGTGCCGGTGTGGTTGGCCGGGTGGTAGCCGGGCACATCGGCCTCGCGCACCAGCCAGGCAGGGGTGGGTTTCGTTCTGGTGTCCAGACTCATGCGGGCTCCATGAAATTCTCATTCATGAATTTATTTTTATATATGAGAAAAATATCGGCAAGGCATTTTGCGCGCGATTCCAGGCCGTCCAAGGGGGGATTAGGGAAAACGCCGGTCTCGCGCTGATAGAATCGCGTGTTGCGTTCCTCTCTGCCGTCCGTCCATGTCTCCTGTCCAAAAGCCCGCGCCCGCCGCCACCCTGTCCGATTGGCTGCGCTATCTGGAATCCATCCATGCCACGGCCATCGACATGGGCCTGGAGCGGGTGCGCGAGGTGGCCGATCGGCTGGGGCTGGCGCTGTCCGGCGTCAAGTTCGTGGTCGGCGGCACCAACGGCAAGGGGTCCACCTGCGCCATGCTGGAGGCCATTCTGCTGGCCGCGGGCTACAAGGTCGGGCTGTACACCTCGCCCCATCTCATCGATTTCAACGAGCGCGCCCGCGTCAACGGCCAGATCGCCACCGACGAGGCGCTGATCGAGCAGTTCCAGGCGGTTGAAGCCGCCCGGGGCGACACCTCGTTGACCTATTTCGAGTTCACCACCCTGGCGATCCTGCGCCTGTTCTCGCAGTCGCGGCTGGACGCCGTGGTGCTGGAAGTGGGCCTGGGCGGCCGGCTGGACGCGGTCAATATCGTCGACGCGGACTGTTCGATCGTCACCAGCGTGGACCTGGACCACATGGACTGGCTGGGCGACACGCGCGAGAAGATCGGCTTCGAGAAGGCGCATATCTACCGGTCGGGCAAGCCCGCCATCTGCAGCGATCCGTCGCCGCCGCAGTCGTTGCTGGACCATGCCGCCGCCATCGGCGCCGATCTGTGGCTGTTCAGCCGCGATTTCAATTACTCGGGCGATCGCCAGCAATGGGCCTACGGCGGGCGCGAACAGCGCCGCAGCGCGCTGGCCTATCCCGCGCTGCGCGGCGCCAATCAGCTGCTCAACGCCTCGGCGGCGCTGGCCGCGCTGGAATCGGTGCGCGACCTGCTGCCCGTGCCGCAGCAGGCCGTGCGCATGGGGTTGTTGCAGGCTTCGCTGCCCGGCCGTTTCCAGATCCTGCCCGGCCAGCCCGCCGTCATCCTGGACGTGGCGCACAATCCCCACGCCGCCGCGGTGCTGGCGCAGAACCTGGACAACATGGGTTTCCATCCGTACACCCACGCGGTCTTCGGCATGCTGAACGACAAGGACCTGGCGGGCGTCGTCGCCAAGCTGGGCTCGCGCGTCGACCATTGGTATTGCGCCGGCCTGCCGGGCCCGCGCGGCGCCAGCGGCGAAGACCTGGCGCGGCAGGTCGGCCAGGCCCTGCCGGCTGCGCCAGCGGGCGGTGAAAATCCCAGCGTGCAGGCCTATGCCGATCCCGCCGCGGCCTTCGCGGCAGCGCGCGAACGGGCTGCCGAGAATGATAGAATCGTGGTGTTCGGGTCGTTTCTCACCGTGGCCTCGGTTTTGCAGGCCCTGGGTCGCAAGGCATAGGCAAGAGCGCGGGCAATCGGGGCTAGATTCGGTTCATCGGCAAGGTGGCGGCAAGCCGCCGCGCCGTCCGCCGAAAGGCGCCGCAAGGAATTCTCTTCCATGGGTTTTTTCAAACGCAAAGATCCTGCCGACCAGGCGCAGTCCTCCAAACGGGCGGCCGTGCCCAGCGAAGTGCAGGCGGCGGAGTTGCGCGGCCGTGCGCGGCGCAGGCTGGCAGGCGCGATCGCGCTGGTCCTGGCGGCCGTCATCGTGCTGCCCATGGTGCTCGATTCCCAGCCGGTTCCGGTTGCGGACAACATCCCCATCAAGGTGCCGGAACGCAACACGCCGTTCCAGCCCCAGGTAAGCGAGCCGCAGGTCGCGCCGCCCGTGGCGTCCGCGCAGGGCGCGGGCCAGACGCCCGGCGCCGCCGCGCCGGCGGATCCCACGGGAACCATCCCAACCCCGCCGCCGGTGGTCTCGGTGCCGCCGCCCGTGATCACGGCCCAGCCGCAAGTGCCGCCCGCCGGCACCACGCCGGCGACGTCGGCCGCGGCGCAGCCGTCCAGGCCGGACCCCAAGCCTGCCGCCAGGCCCGATCCCAAGCCCGATCCCAAGCCCGCCGCCAAGCCGGAAACGCGTACCGACGACGGCGCCCGCGCGCTGGCGTTGCTCGAGGGCCGCAGCGCGCCTGCCGCCACGCCGCCCGCCGCAAAGCCGGCCGCGACCAAGGGCAATTTCGTATTGCAGGTCGCCGCGTACACCACGTCCGATGACGCGCAGTCGCGGCGCAGCAAGCTGCATCAGGCCGGCGTGACCAACGCCTTCGTGGAGCAGGCGAACATCGGCGGCAAGCAGCAGTACCGTTTGCGCGTGGGGCCGTTCCCCTCGCGCGAGGCGGCGCAGGCGGCCCAGGCGCGGTTGCGCACGCTGGGCTATGACAACGGCTTCATCGCCGCCCAGTAGTGACCGGTTTCGACTTCGTCGTGCTGGCCATCCTGGTGGTATCGGGTGTGCTGGGCCTGGTGCGCGGCCTGCTGAAGGAAGTGCTGTCGCTGGTGGCGTATCTGCTGGCGTTCGTGGCGGCGATCTGGTGGGGACCCACGGTCTACGCCTGGTTGGAGCCATACATTGAAACCACGCTGCTGCGCATGGGGGTTTCCTACGCGGCGGTGTTCATTATCGTGCTGCTAGGCGTGGGCCTGGTCAATATGACGCTTTCAGCCTTGATCCGCAGCACCGGACTGAGCCCGGCCGACCACGGCCTGGGCGGAATGTTCGGGCTGGCCCGTGGTCTGCTGATCGTGCTGGCGCTGGTCGCCGCCGCCGGTTATACGCCCTTGCCCCAGGAGCCCTGGTGGCGGGACGCCATGTTTTCGCATTCGGCCATCGAGGCCATCAAACATATCAAGACGTGGCTGCCGCCGTCGCTGGCGACCTGGCTGCCGTATTGATTTGCTTCACATCAACCAGGAACTCTCACCATGTGTGGAATCGTAGGGGTCATCGGGCGCGGGCCGGTCAACCAGCTGCTCTATGACAGCTTGCTGCTGTTGCAGCATCGCGGGCAGGACGCCGCGGGCATCGCAACGTCGCAAGGCAACCAGTTCAATATGTACAAGGCGCATGGCCTGGTGCGCGACGTGTTCCGCACCCGCAACATGCGCGCGCTGCCCGGCACGTCCGGCGTCGGCCAGGTACGCTATCCCACCGCGGGTTCCAGCGCCAGCGAGGAAGAGGCACAACCCTTCTACGTGAACGCCCCGTTCGGCATCATGTTCGCCCACAACGGCAACCTGACCAACTGGCGCGAGCTGCGCGAATCGCTTTACCGCGTCGACCGCCGCCACATCAACACCAATTCCGATTCCGAAGTCCTGCTGAACGTGCTGGCGCACGAACTGCAATCGGCCGCCAGCGGCGTGTCGCTGGACGACGATGCGATGTTCCGCGCGGTCGCGGCGGTGCACAAGCGCGTGCGCGGCGCCTACGCCGTGGTGGCTCAGATTTCCGGCTACGGCCTGCTGGCCTTCCGCGATCCGCACGGCATCCGTCCGCTGTGCATCGGCCGCCAGGAAACGGATGAGGGCGTCGAGTGGATGGTGGCGTCCGAGTCGGTGGCGCTGGAAGGCAGCGGCTTCGCCTTCGTGCGCGACGTGGCGCCGGGCGAGGCGGTCTTCATCGACCTGGACGGCCGTTTCGTCAGCCGCCAGTGCGCCGACAATCCGCAGCTGGTGCCCTGCATTTTCGAATACGTCTACTTCGCCCGGCCGGACTCGCTGATTGACGGCGCGTCGGTCTACGGCGCGCGTCTGCGCATGGGTGAATACCTGGCCGACAAGGTCGCGCGCAACATGCGCCTGGGCGACATCGACGTGGTCATGCCGATTCCGGATTCCTCGCGTCCCGCCGCCATGCAGCTGGCCGCGCGCCTGGGCCTGGACTACCGCGAGGGCCTGATCAAGAACCGCTACGTCGGCCGCACGTTCATCATGCCGGGCCAGGCTGTGCGCCGCAAATCCGTGCGCCAGAAGCTCAACGCAATCGGCATGGAGTTCAAGGGCAAGAACGTGCTGCTGGTGGATGATTCCATCGTGCGCGGCACGACCAGCCGCGAGATCGTGGACATGGCGCGCGCCGCTGGCGCTAACAAGGTCTATTTCGCCTCGGCCGCGCCTCCGGTGCGCTTCCCCAATGTGTACGGCATCGACATGCCGACGCAGCAGGAGCTGATCGCCACCGGCCGCAGCGACGAGGAAATCGCCCGCACCATCGGCGCCGATGCCTTGGTCTACCAGGATCTGCACGACATGCAGCAGGCCGTGCGCGACGTCAATCCCGCGCTGTCGCGTTTCGAGGCGTCCTGCTTCGACGGTGAATACGTCACGGGTGACATCACCGCCGAATACCTGGCGCGCCTGGGCCAGTCGCGCGGGCAAGCCAGCGATGGCGAATCGGCCGGCGGCCTGCAGTTCAACATGGGGTACGCGGCCAACGACGCCTGAGCGTCGGGCGCTGCTGCCTGAAAAGCCGTCCCGGGAGGGACGGCTTTTTCATTGGCGCATCGAACCTTGCCGGGCCGCGCCGACGCCCTCCGCCGAGGATGGGCGGCGGCCCGTCTGACGCTCAGGGAACTGGCGTCTCCCGCTGCTTGTTCGCTAGGCGATCGCGTTCATCCCCAGGATCTCGCGCCCCGCGATCAGCGTCTGGATCTCCGTCGTGCCTTCGGGAATCATGCCGCCGCGCGTATCCCGGAAGATGCGCTCGATCGGATACTCCTCCGAGTAACCCAGCCCGCCATGCACTTGCAGCGCCATGCTGGCGACTTCGTGGGCGGCCTCGGTGGCGTAGAGCTTGGCGATGGAGCAGGCCTGGCGCACGTCCTTGCCCGCTTCCAGCGCATGGGCCGCGCGCATGCCCAGGGCGCGCGCCGCTTCGACGCGGACCGTCATGTCGACGATATGCTTCTGTACCAGTTGGAAGCTGCCGATGGGCCGGCCGAATTGCTCGCGCTGCTTGGCATGGTCGATCGACATGTCCAGGGCCGCCTGTGCGGCGCCGACGGCGCCCATGGCGATGTTCAGCCGCGCGGCGTCCAGGCCTTTGAGCGTACCGGCGAGCGCCGCGCCTTCCTCGCCGACCAGGTTTTCCTTGGGAATGCGGACGTCGGCAAAGCCCAGCTCGGCCGTGCCAGTGCAGCGCAGCACCATGGTGTCCAGCTTGCGCACGTCGTAGTTGGCCAGGGCGCGTTCGACGATGAAGGTCGACAGCTTGCCTTCACAGGTGGGGCTGTAGGTGCGCGCGACCACCATGGCGACATCCGCGTCGCAGCCGTTGGTGATCCACAGCTTGCGGCCGTTCAACACCCATTCGTCGCCCACCAGCTCGGCCCGCGTCTGGATGCCGGCGATGTTGGAACCGGTGTTCGGTTCCGTCAGTCCGGTGCAGGCCTTGAGGCGGCCGGCCATGAGCGGCTTGAGATACTGCTCTTTCTGCGCTGGCGAACCGTGGGCGGCCAGGCGCTTGATCGAGCCGTTGGTGATGTTGACGATGGTGCGCAGCGACAGCCAGTGGTAGCCCAGCTCTTCCATCATCATGGCCCAGGTGGGCATGTCGATGCCGTGTCCGCCCTGGTCTTCCGGCAGATTGCCGCCCAGGTAGCCGAGCGCTGCCAGCCTGGGCATGAGTTCGAACGGAAAGGTCCGCGCCTTTTCGTGTCGCGCGACGATGGGCGCCACTTCCGCCAGCATGAAGCGGCGGATGCTGTGCTGCAGTTCCTGTTGTTCGGGCGTCAGGTCGATGTTGCTCATGCGTTCACTCCAGCTTCAGGTTGGCGCGTTCCACGAGGTCGCGGGTGGCCTCGCGGTGCTCCGCCCAGAACTGGGCGAACGCCTCGGGCGAACTGCTGACCAGCGGGGTGGCGATGCGTTCGAAGCGTTCCTGCACGACGGGCATGGCGGCGGTTTCTTCCAGCGCCCGGGCCAGTTTGTCGATGATGGGTTTGGGTGTGCCGGCGGGGACGACCACGGCCTGCCAGGTGGTGACCTTGAAGCCCGGGACACCAGACTCGGCGATGGTGGGCAGGTCGGGCAGATCCTTGACGCGGGCGGCGCCGCTGACCGCCAGGGGGCGCAGCATGCCGTCCTTGATGTAGGGCAGGGAACTGGAGCGGCTGTCGATCATGAACGTCAGCCGTCCCGCGATCAGGTCCTGCAGCGCGGGCGCGCTGCCCTTGTACGGCACATGCGTGAGCCTGGTGTTCAAGGCGAGCGCGAGCGAGGATGCCGCGGTGTGCGCCGAACTGCCATAGCCCGGCGATCCGTAGGTGATCGTCGCCTGTTTGTCCGCCTTGATCGCCTTGATCAGGTCCACCATGGTCTGGTAGGGCGAATCCTTGGGCACCACCACCACCAGCGGCGAATCGGTCAGTTGAGCGACGGGCGCGAAAGCCTGCGCCGGGTCGATCTTCAAGTCCTTGTACAGGTATTGGTTGACGGCGATGGTGGCCGCGTTGGTCCAGAGGATGGTGTAGCCGTCGGCCGGGGCGCTGGCCGCGGCCAGCAGCGAGAGGTTGCCGTTGGCGCCCGGCTTGTAGTCCGGGATCACGGGCTGGCCGAGCTTCTTGGCCAGCTCGTCCTGCATCATCTTGAAGGCGATGTCGGAAGGCCCCCCGGGCGCAAAGCCGATCACCACGCGTATCGGCTTGTCCGGCCATTGCGCGGCCGAGGCCGCCGTGAAGCCCGTGGCCAGCAGGGCTGCCGCCACCATCTTGCTGAACTTCATTTCCGTCTCCTGTTTTTCTGGGTTGAGCGCGTTCGTGTCGCGCGGATGGATTCTTGGGTGATCCATTTTTAATTCGCTTTGCGAATTATTAATTCGTTTAATGAATTGATGATACTGCGGCCTTGGGGGTGCCGCAATAACGGGCTTTTGGTCCGTGGTCAGACCGGGTCGCGCAGGCGCATGAAAAATCCCTGCCGCGCGCGAGGCGGGGCAGGGATGCAAGGGGGCGTGGAGCCGCCCGTCGACGCGGGCGGGAAATCAGACGGAATCGACCATTCGCATGAAGCGCGCGCTGGCCTGCACGCATTCCTGCTGTAGCCGTCGGACGATGTTTTCCACGGGTTCGATGTTGCGGGCAAAGCCCACCGCCGGCCCCATGGACAGCATGCCTTCTTCGTGCTGGCCCGCCTGGTAGGCCAGGGCCTGGGTGCGCTCGCCGCTGATCAGGTCGCCGAAGTCCGCGTAGCGGCTCGCGCCGGCTTGTTCCAAGGCGGCAACCTTGCGGGCATTTTCGTTGTCCAGAATGCGCCAGGTATCGCCCAGGCTGCCGAGCACGGCGCGGGTGCCGTGCTCGCTGGTCTCGACCACGCGTTGCTTGTATGCCGCGTGCGCCGGTGTTTCCTGCGCCGGCGTGAAGACGCTGCCCATCACCACCGCGTCGGCGCCCAGCGCCAGCGCCGCGGCGATCTGCCGGCCGTGGCCGATGCCGCCGCCCAGCGCCAGCGGGATGCGCAGCTGTTCCAGGGCATAGGCCCCGTTGAGGAACGTGGGCAGCTGATTGCTGCCGGGGTGGCCGCCTTCTTCCATGCCGACCAGCGTCACCGCATCCACGCCCATGTTCTGGGCGGCGACGGCATGGCGCACGTGCGCGCACTTGTGGATGACGATGGCGCTGGCCTCGCGGATGGCGGGCAGCAGCGGCGTGGGCGGCAGGCCCGCCGTTTCAAACAGGCGCACGCCTTCGTCGAGCGCGATGCGCAGCCGCGTCAGCATGGCCTCGTTGTTGGCCGCGCGCCGCGACAGCGTGAGGTTGACGCCGAACGGCAGGCCGCCGGTCAGCTGGCCGCATTCGCGCAGCGTCAGCCGGAAGTCGTGGTCCGTGCGCGAGCTGCGCGCGGTGATGAAGCCCATGCCGCCGGCGCGCACCATGGCCGCCACCAGCCGCGCATCGGACAGCCACATCATGCCGCCCAGCAGCAGCGGCCAGCGCATGCCCATCAGTTCGGTGATGCGGGTGGGCCAGCGTTGCGGAACGGCCGGCGCAAGAGGCAGGGTCACACGTGCCTCCCCATCAGCAGGATGGGCTGCAGTTCGCGCGCCAGCTGCCGCAGCGTGGGACCGGCTTCGTCCAGCATCAGCGGGCGGGGCAGCAGCGCCGCCGGGCCGCCGCAACTGACGACGTAGCGTTCGCCGGCAGGCAGTTCGATGGCGGCGGCGACGGTGTTGATCTGGTAGGCGGGGCGCTCGTGATAGACGAAGCCGCGCTCCGGATATTGGGCGATGGCGTCGGCGATGGCCTGCTGCTCCGTGGCGTCGCCGGCCTTGCCGGACGCGCGGGCCTCTTGCAGCAGGGCCTCGCGTTCTTCGGGCGAGCAGCAGGCCAGGTAGGCCCAGCCGATCGCGCTGTGGAACAGCGGTATGCGCGAACCCACGCGCAGGTTCATCAGCAGGGGCGAGTTCCCTTGGCAGCGCAGCAGGTAGACGATGCTGTCGCCGTCGCGCCGGCCCAGCGCCACCGCCACCTGGTAGCGGTCGGCCAGCGCCTGCAGCAGCGGCCGGATGACGTCCAGCGCTTCCTGTCCCGCCAGCGCCGCGCCGCCCAGCGCGATGGCGGCGATGCCCAGCTGCAGCTTGTCCTTGCCGGGAACGGTGACAAGGAAGCCCGTCTTTTGCAGGGTGTGGCACAGCCGCCAGACCGTGGGCTGCGCCAGACCGGTCAGCTGGGCCAGCTCCGTCGTGCCCAGCATGCGTCGTTCTGCGCTGAAGCAGCGCAGGATGTCCAGCCCGCGGGCCAGCGCGGTGACGAACTGGCGGTCGGGTTCGGCGGAATCTTCAGTCACGTCGTTCTTGGACGCACGAGCCGAGGCTCTTGACATGGGCAAGCTCCTTTTTTATCATCAATTCACTAAATGAATTATAAATTCGCATAGCAAATTATGCAAGATGAGGAGGATGATGTGAGCGGTCAGCACGATTGTGCGCTACTGGGCCAGGGCGTCATGGCCTGGCCGGGCGTTTGCCATTGGGGCGGAAACGCCCTGGCCAGAACCTTGGCGGCCGCGGGCGAACGCCTGCGTCAGCCCCTGGTGGTGACGGACGCTGGCACCTGGGGCGCCGTGGGATCCGTCGTCGAGGCGGCGCTTGCCGCCGTGCCGGGACTGCAATGGCATGTCTATCACGGCGTGGTGCCCAATCCCGCCCTGGCTCAGGTGCGGGCGGCGCTGCGCGTGGCGCGCGAACGGAATTGCGCCAGCGTGCTGGCGGTGGGCGGAGGCAGCGCCATTGACGTGGCAAAGGCGGTCTACGCCTGCCTCGCCGGTGGCTTCGATGCCGACGAATTGCAGGCGCCGCGAGGACAGGCCTGGTTGAACGCCGCCGCCCAGGGCGCCGACCCGCTCTTCATCGCCATGCCCACGACGTCGGGCACCGGCAGCGAAAGCAGCTCGGCCGCGTTGATTCAAGGCGACGATGGGCGCAAGCGCCTGCACCGCTCGCTGCGCGCGCGCCCATCCCTGGTGGCGCTGCAACCAGAACTCACGTTGAGCCTGCCGCCGCGCCCCACCGCGCAGGGCGGTTTCGACGCCGTGTTGCATGCGTTGGGCGCCTGGATCAATACCGATCCTTCCCCTGTCGGCAAGGCCATGGCCTTGCAGGCCTTGCGCCTGTGCATGCGGGCGCTGCCCGAGGTGCTGCGCGCGCCGGACAGCCTGCGGGCGCGCGCCGACATGCAGATGGGCGCCTACATGGCGGGGCTTGCGATCGGCATGAGCAAGGTCGATGCCGTGCACGCCATGTGTACGCCGCTGGAATCGCGCGTCCACATGGCGCATGCGGAAGTGCTGGGCCCGATCTTCAGCGTGGTGTCGCGCCATACGGCGCAGACCGCGGCCGCGCCTTACGCCGACGCCGCGCGCGCGCTGGGCATTGCCGCCACGGGCGATGAACAGCAGGACGCCCTGGCCCTGATCGAGGCGGTCGAGTCGCTGGCTCGGCTGGCCCGCATCCCGCTGCGTTTTACCGGCTTGTCGCTGTCGGAGCAGGACGCCCGGCAGCTGGCCAGCCAGGCCATGCTGAGCGCGTCCATGCCCATCAATCCGCGCGTGCTCGCGGCCGAAGAAATCCAATCCCTGTACCTGCAAATGGCCGTGTAAGGAGCGCCCGCATGGATGTCATTGATTCTCGCCCCTATGAACTGCTGATCGGGGACCGCTGGCGCGCTGGCGCCGAAGGCCGCACGTTCGATACCTGCAATCCGGCCACGGCCCAGGTGCTGGCGAGCGTGCATGAGGCCTCGGCGGCCGACGTCGATGCCGCCGTGCAGGCCGCGCACACCGTCTTTGAAACGCACTGGCGCAAAACCACGCCGGCGCAGCGCGGCAAGCTGTTGCGGCGCCTGGCCGAACTGTTCGAGCGCGACCGCGAAAAGCTCGCCTGGATCGAAACGCTGAACGTGGGCAAGCCCATCACGCATTCGCTGGATTCGCTCAAGGGCATGCCGGCGTCGCTGGAATACTTCGCGGGCATCATCCCGGCCCTGCGAGGCGAGACCATACCGGTGGGCAATGCCGAGGTGTTGAATTTCACGATACGCGAGCCGCTGGGCGTGTGCGCGCTCATCATGCCGTGGAATTATCCAATGACGCTGACCGTCAACAAGCTAGGTCCGGCGCTGGCCGCGGGCAACACGGTGATCCTCAAGCCCTCGGAAGTGACGCCCTTGTCCACCATGGCGCTGGCGCGCTTGTTCGAGGAAGCCGGCTTTCCGCCTGGCGTGATCAACGTGGTCAACGGCCCGGGCGCCACGGTGGGCGAACGGCTGGTCACGCATCCGTTGGTATCAAGGGTGTCGTTCACCGGCGGCACGGTGACGGGCGCGCGCATTCTGGCGGCGGGGGCTGCCGACGTGAAGCGGGTCACGTTGGAACTGGGCGGAAAATCACCGCTGATCGTGTTTGAGGATGCGCCGCTGGACAAGGCCGTGGCCGTGGCCGCGGGCGACATCATCAAGAATTCCGGCCAGGTCTGCATCGCCTGCACGCGCCTGCTGGTGCAGGATTCCGTGCGCGAGGAATTCCTCGGCCTGCTGCGGCAGCGCCTGGATGCCGTGCGCATCGGCTCGCCCGCGGATCCCGCCACCGAGATGGGCCCCCTGGTCAGCGCGGCCCAGAAGCAGCGCGTGGAGAAGTACGTGGCGCTGGCGCAGGAAGAGGGCGCGCAGCCGGCGCGCCACGGCAAGATGCAGCTGGAAGGCGACACGGTCAATGGCCATTTCGTGCGGCCCACGCTGTTGCTGCACTCCCATGCGCGCATGCAGAGCGCGCAGGACGAGATCTTCGGCCCGGTGCAATCCGTGATCGGCTTTCGCGACGAGGCCGATGCCCTGCGCATCGCCAACGACACGCGCTACGGCCTGGCGGCAGTGCTGTACACGCGCGACGGCGGCCGCGCCCTGCGCATGGCGCGTGGCCTGCAGTCAGGCAGCGTGGCCATCAACACCGGTCTGCGGACGTCGTTCGATGCGCCGTTCGGCGGCTACAAGCAGTCCGGCATCGGCAAGGAGCGCGGACTCGAAGCCATCTACGAAAACACGCAGCTCAAGAACGTCAAGTACGACACCTCGATCTAGCGCGGCGCTCACAGGAGACAACATGAAGTTCATCGTCAAGCTGGCCTCGGGCCTGGCCGCCTGCATGCTGGCGGCCGGCGCGCAGGCGGAATGGCCCGATCGTCCCATCCGCATGGTCATCGGTTTCGCGCCCGGAGGCGCTTCGGACATCGCCTTCAAGATGGTGCAGGACGAGCTGTCGAAGAAGCTCGGGCAGCCCGTGGTGCCGATGTACAAGCCCGGGGCCAACGGCAATATCGCCAACCAGGCGGTCGCCACGGCCGAGCCCGATGGCTACACGGCGCTGTGGGCCAACGTGGGGCCGCTGGCCATCAACACATACCTCTACAAGGGGGTGCAGGTCGATCCAGGCACGGCGTTCGTGCCGGTCACGCAATTGACCGATTCTCCGTTGGTGGTGGTGGTGCCGAAGTCTTCACCGTTCCAGACCATGCAGGATCTGGTGCAGGCGGCGAAGCAGCCCGGCGCGGCGCTGTCCTATGGGTCCGCCGGACATGGCAGTTCCATGCACGTGGCCGGCGCGGCTTTGTCGCTGGCCCTGAACGCGCCCATGACGCACGTGCCCTACAAGGGCAGCGCGCCGGCCTTGCAGGACCTGATCGCCGGGCGTCTGGCCTTCATGGTGGACAGCCGCTCGACCACCGCGCCCTTCATCAAGGAAGGCACGCTGCGCGCACTGGCCGTCAGCGGCGACCAGCGCGTGGCCGACATGCCCGACGTGCCCACGGTGGCCGAATCCGGCGTGCCCGGATTCAAGGTGACTACCTGGCAGGCGGTGGTCATGCCGGCGGGCACGCCCCAAGCCATCGTCGACAAGTTCTCCGGCGTGCTGCGCGAAACCTTGCAGATGCCGGAGGTACAGGAACGTTTCGCGCGTCTTTACACGCCGCTGGTGGGCAGCACGCCTGAAGCCTTCGCGGCGTTCTGGGCCAAGGAAAGAGCTGGCGCCAAGGCGCTGGTGGAACAGGCGCGCCTGCGGGTCGATTGAACGGCGGGCCCGACGGGACCCGGCGCGGCAGGAATATTGAAACTCGAATGGAAAGGCATCATGGATCTGGAACTGAATGGTTGCACCGCTTTCATCACCGGCGGCGCGGGCACGCTGGGCATGGCGATGGCCAGGCGCTTCGTGCAGGAAGGCTGCAATGTGGTGGTGTGCGACGCCAATGAAGCGGCGATCGAATCCGCCTGCGCGGAACTGTCGGCCCTGGGCGGGAGCGTCCTGGGCGTGCGCGCCGACGTGACCCGCAAGGACGAGGTGGGCCGCGCCGTGCAGCAGGCGGTCGAGCGCTGGAAGACGGTGGATATCCTGGTCAACAACGCGGGCTTCGCGCGCGACCGCTATCTGACCAAGATGTCCGAAGAAGACTGGCACGCCGTGCTGGACGTGACGCTGCTGGGCGCTTTCCATTGTTCGCGCGCCGTGTTGCCGCTGATGATGGAGCAGCGCTTTGGCCGCGTCGTCAACATTGCCTCGCGCGCCCACCTGGGCAATCCGGGGCAGACCAATTATTCGGCCGCCAAGGCGGGACTGATTGGCTTCACCCGCTCGCTGGCGCTGGAGTCCGGCAAGTTCGGCATTACCGCCAATGCGGTCGCCCCGGGCGTCATCTCGACGCCGCGCATGCAGCAGCGTCCCGACTACGAGGCGCTTACCGAACGCGCCAAGACCAGCACGCCGGTCGGCCGCCTGGGCGACCCGGCCGACGTCGCCGCCACGGTGGCCTTCCTGGCGTCCCGCCTGGCCGGCTTCACCACGGGCGAGACGGTGCACGTGACGGGAGGACGCTACGCATGAGCACGCCATTCGATCTGGACGAACACCTGGGCCGCCGCCTGTACTTCGAGGATCTGACTCCCGGACAGTCCTGGGAGAGCCCGCGCCGCACGGTCACCGAAGCCGATGTGGTGCAGTTCGCTGGACTGTCCGGCGACTACAACGCCTTGCATACGGATGCCGTGTTCGCCGCGGGCCATCCATTCGGCCAGCGCGCCGCGCACGGCATGCTGACCCTGGCCATCGCCTCGGGCCTGACCACCCGCATGCCGGTGTACCGGCTGATGGACGGCACCCGGTTGGCGCTGACCGAGCTGCGCTGCGTGTGGCGCAAGCCGGTGCTGATCGGCGACACCATTCACGTCGAACTCGGCATAGGCGAGAAGACGCTGTCGCAGAAGCGCCCCGGCACGGGCCGCGTGACCATGCTGCGCACGGTAAGGAACCAGAACGGCGAGATCGTGGTGGAGTCGGAATGGACCACGCTGATGAAGTGCCGACCGGAGGCCGCATGAGCGCCAGCCCTTCCCGGTTCGACCCCAACGTCCGCTTCGATGATCTGGTGGAACTGGCGCGGCCGCGTTCGATCATGATCGTGGGCGCTTCCAGCAAGCCCGGCACGCTGGGCCACACCACCGTGGTCAATGTGCTGGAGCACTCGGATTTCGACGGCGAGGTGCATCTGGTCAATCCCAAGGGCGGCGAACTCTTCGGCAAGCCCTTGCATGCCAGCGTGGACGCGGTGCCGGCGCAAGGCATCGACGTGGCCTTGCTGCTGGTGCCGGCCGAATCCGCCGTCGCCACGCTGCGCGCCTGCGCCGACAAGGGCGTGCGCTACGTCATCGTGTTCACCGGCGGCTTCGCCGAGCTGGGCGAGGCGGGGCGCACGCTGGAGGCCGAGATGCTGGCGGTGGCGCAGCGCAGCGGCATGCGCCTGTACGGTCCCAACTGCGCGGGCATGACCATGCTCGCGCCGCGCCTGGGTCTGACCTTCTCCACTGAGTTCCGCAACGACGGCAGGACGGGAAAGCTCTCGCGCATCGGCCTGGTGACGCAGGGCGGCGGCCTGGGCCGTTCGCTCATGCAGGGCAACGAGCGGGGCGTGTGCTTCTCGCGCTGGTTCTCCACCGGCAACGAGCTGGACCTGGACAGCGCGGACTTCATCAACTGGCTGGCGCATGATCCGGGCACCGACCTGATCTGCACCGTGATGGAAGGCATACGCAGCGGTCCGCGTTTTATCGCGGCCGCGGCCGCCGCACGCCGCGCGGGCAAGCCCCTGATCGCGCTGAAGATCGGCCGTTCTGATTTCGGCAAGAAGGCGGCGCAGTCGCATACGGCGTCGCTGGCCGGCGAGGATGCGGTCAACGACGCGGTGTTCTCGCAGTACGGCGTCATCCGCGTGGAAGACCTGGACGAGCTGCTGGACGTCGCCAGCCTGATATCGCGCGTGGGCGTGCGCCGCCTGCGCAACATCTGCGTGTATTCCTCGTCGGGTGGCGCGGGCGTGCTGTCCGCCGACAAGGTGGGCGAAGCCGGGCTGGCCATGGCTGTGCTGGCGGATGAAACCGTCGCCGAAATGGCCCGGCACGCGCCCGCCTACGCAGCGCTGACCAACCCGGTGGACCTGACCACCAAGGCGCTGACCGATCCGGATCTGGCGCGGCGCTGCCTGGCGCCGCTGTTCGCGGATCCGGGCGTGGACGCCGTGCTCTATCCCATCACCTCCAACTATTCGGCCAGCACCGAAGGGCTGGTGCGCAACATGCTGTCGGTGGCGCGGGGCGGCGCCAAGGCTTTCGTTCCTGTCTGGATGAGCAGCCGCCGTGGACAGGCGCACGACCTGCTGATCGAGGAAGGCTTCGCGCCCGTCTACAGCCTGCGCAACGCCATGCAGGCGCTCAAGCGCGTGAGCGCATACGCGGACCTGGCCGTTGACGAGGCGCCGCATACCCCGCCCGAGGGCCTGCCGGTAGCCTCGCCTGCCGTGCAACTGCCTTGCAACGAGGCGCAGGCCAAGGCGCTGCTGGCTCAGTACGGCGTGCGCGCTCCCCGCGAATCCCAGGCCGCGACGGCGCAAGACGCGGCTGCGGCGGCGCGCAAAATCGGTTTTCCGGTGGCGCTCAAGCTGGTGGCCGACGGCGTGCTGCATAAGAGCGAGGTCGGCGGCGTGCGGATGGGGCTGCGCGACGAGGCCGAAGTGCGCCAGGCTTTCGAGGACATCGTCGCGAGCGCGTCGCGGTTTCAGGTGCCGGCCGCGGCCATCCGCGGCGTGCTGGTGTCCGAAATGGTGGTGGGCGGCGTGGAGATGCTGGTGGGCCTGCATCGCGACGAGGTCTTCGGTCCGGTGCTGAGCGTGGGCGCGGGCGGCGTCTGGGTGGAGGTGGAGGCCGATGTGGCGCGTTGTCATCTCCCGGCCAGCGCCGGGCAGATAGCGCGCGCGCTGGAGCGGACGCGCATCGTCCGGCGTCTCGCCAGCCATCGCGGCCAGCCGGCGCGCGACAAGGCGGCTTTGGTGGACGCCGTGCAGCGCATCACGGCCTTGTTTACCGCGCTTGGAAATGGCGTGCAATCACTGGAGGTGAACCCGCTGGTGGTGCTCGACGCCGGCGATGGCGTGGTGGCGCTGGATGCGGTGATCGAATAGCAGACCGGCGCGGCGGGCATCGTCGCGCTGGAGAAAACACGGAGATTTCAAATGCTTGACAGCAAGATCGGAGGCGGCGACGCCCATACCATCCTGGTGCGAGGCCACGACCTGGTGCAGGACCTGTTCCAGCGCGATTTCATCGACGTGCTGGCCCTGGAGCTGCTGGGCGAGTTCCCCACGCCTCAGTTGAAGACCATGCTCAACCTGTTCCTGGTGAGCGCGACCGACCATGGCCTCACGCCCAGCGCCTTGTCGGCGCGGCTGACGCTGCATGGCGCGCCCGAGGCGATGCAGGGCGCCCTGGCGGCAGGGCTGCTGGGCGCCGGCAGCCGCTTTCTCGGTGTGATCGAATACGCCGCGCGCTTTCTGCGCGACGCCTTGCCCGAGCAAGACAGCTACACAGACGAGGAACTGCGCCGCTATGCCGAGGAATGCGTCACCGCCAACAAGGCGGCAAAGCGCAAGATTCCCGGCATCGGCCATCCAATACACGTAGATGGCGATCCCCGCTGCGAAAAAATGTTCGAGATCGCAAGGGCTTGCGGATACTACGGCAATTTTTCCCGCTTCGCCGTGGAGCTGGCTGCCGCTGCCGCGCGCCAGTCTGGCCGCAAGATTCCCTTGAACGCGACGGGCGCGAAGGGCGCGATCGTGCTCGACATGGGACTGACGCCGGAGTTGGGCAAAGCCCTGACGATGATAGGACGGTCCGTGGGGCTGATGGCCCACATCCTCGAGGAGCAGAGCAACCCCATCGCGCAACGCGTCTGGGACATGGCCGTCCACACCGAATGAACCCTTCGCGGCGCGTGGGTGGGGCGGGCGCGTGACGCCAGGTTTCAGCCCGCCGGCTCCCACAGCACCTGCCGGGTCGCATCCAGGTGCGTCAGATACAGCCGCAGGTCGAACTCGTACTGGTGATACTGTGGTTCCATGCGCTGGCACAGGCCATAGAACGCCTTGTTGTGCTCTTTTTCCTTCAGATGCGCCAGCTCGTGCACCACGATCATGCGCAGGAATTCCTCGGGCAGGTTGCGGAACAGCGTCGCCACGCGGATCTCGTGCTTGGCCTTGAGCTTGCCGCCCTGCACGCGCGATACATAGGTATGCTGGCCCAGCGCATGCTGCATGACCTGGATCTTGCTGTCATAGGCCACTTTGCTGATCGGGTCGCCGTTGCGGATGTAGGCGTTCTTCAGATCGACCACGTAGTCATACAGCTGGCGGTCGGTGCGCACGCCATGCGGGCCTTGCGGATAACGGGCGCGCAGCGCCGGCCCCAGGCGGCCCTGGTCCATGAGCTTGCGGGCCTGGTCGAGCAGGGGGGGCGGGTAGCCGGTCAGGTATTTCAATGCGGACATGAATTCAGTTCGGGCGCGGCCGCGAGGCGCAGCCGGGGCCATTTCTCTGTATAGCGCTTGGCGCGCAGCCGTTGGGCGAAGAGCGCCGGATCGGCGAGCGCCGGGCTGGGGCGCAGGATCAAGGCATACAGGTCGGACAGCCCGTGCGGGCACAGGATGCGCAAGGCGTCGTCGCGCCCCAGCGAAACGCCGACGCAGGTCGCCGTTTCAGGCCAGGCGGCGATGCCGGCTTCCAGCGATGCGATGGGGGGCGGGACGCGCTCGCCATCGCGGCGCCACAGATGCACGCGCGCCTGATTGACCACTTCCCAGGGCGCGTCCGGCGCCGCCGCGCGCAGGCGGGCGGCCAGCCCGGTTTCACTTGCCGAGGACAGGTCGGCGGGATCGAAATAAACGAAATCCACGTCGGCGGGCGCATGGCTGCCAGCGGGCAGTCCGTGCAGGTGATTCCAGACCAGCGCCCGCACCGCGCCGGCGCCGATGCACCAGTCCAGCCCGGTCGCGCAGGCCCGCGCCGCGCGCAGCCAGCACATCAGCGGCGCGTGGGCGCGGACCAGGGCGCGCAGCGCGTCGGCGCGGGGATCTTCAATCACTATTTGCTATGCGCGGCCGCGGCCGAAGGCGGCCCGCAGGGACAGCAGCAGCACGACCACGAACAGCGCCAGGCTCCACAGCGCGTATTCCACGCCCAGCACCGACACGACCGCGTCCATGCAGGTGGCGTAGATGCCGAACAGCCAGGGCACGGCGGCGTCCAGGCCTGCGCCGCTCATGAAGCGGTCGGCGAAGGTCTGGTCGCAGGACAGCATCTTGGCGGCCACGCTGTACTGGTACCAGGCGGCGACGACGCCCGCCAGGCCCAGCAGCGCGGCCAGCGCGCCGCAGACGCGCGTCAGGGCGCGGCCGCCGCCTAAGCCGCCAACCAGCGCCACCACGCCGATGACCAGGTAGATCAGGCGCTGCATCACGCACCAGGCGCAGGGCGGCATGTCGAACGCATGCTGGGAGATCAGGGCGACGCCGACGGCGCCGAAGCAGAACAGGGCGACCAGGCGTAGCAGGCGTTCGGAGCGGGAGGTCATGGTTTCAATGAATCTTGTAAGACGGGTTGGTGGAGCCGCGGCGCGGCACGGGGCAGGCCGGGGCCTGCGCGGGCCTTCCGGCCCGTGGCCTAGACCTAGACCTTGGGAACCGGAATTGGTTGCATGACCTGCTGCAGCACGCCGACCATCAGTTCGCGCGCGCCTTCCCAGAAGATCTGCACGCCCAGGCACAGCATGATGAAGGCCGACAGGCGCATGAACACGGCGGTGCCATTGTCGCCCAGCCGGTGCAGCATCTGAGCCGCGAAGCGCAGGCAGATATACAGGGTGACGGACACCACGATGATGCCCGGGATGGAGCCGGCCAGCCGGACCAGGCTCAGCGCGTGGTTCTGGTCGCGCAGCGACACGCCGACCGTGATGGCCGCGGCGATCGAGCCGGGGCCGCAGCTGATGGGGAAGGTCAGCGGGTAGAAGGCGCGGGCCTTGGCCATTTCCGGGGTGAACGATTCGGCCAGCCGCGCCACGCGCTCGGTGTCGGCGTCGGGCGAGTTGACCAGGCGCCAGGCGCTGGCGATCACCAGCATGCCGCCGCCCACGCGCACGATGGACAGCGAGATGCCGAAGAAGCTCAGCAGCACGTTGCCGGCGACCATGGCCACGACCAGCATCAGGCCAACGTTGACGGCGACCCGCTTGGACAGCACGGTGCGGGTCGAGGACGACGCGCCTTCGGTGAGCGACAGGAAGATGGGGGCGATGGCCGGCGGATTGAGAAAGGGCAGCAGGGTCGCCAGCGCGAAGAGAAAGCTTCCGCCGAACACGCGCAGGTAGTCGTAGAGCTGCATAGAGGGCCATCGCCGGAGCCAAAACCCGGATTGTATGCGTTGGCGGCCCGCGTGGCGATGCGCCGCGCGGGCCGTTATTGCTGCCGGGTCACGCTGCGATCAGGCCGCGCGCTGGCGGGCTTCCTCGCCGGCCAATGCGTCCAGGATGTCGCGCTCGAACTGCATCTGCGTGCGGGGCCGCTCCAGCGCCGCGCCGTCCACGATGAACACGTCCTCGACGCGGTCGCCCAGCGTCATGATCTTGGCCATGAGCAGGTTCACCTCGTGCCGCGCGAATACCTGCGCCAGCGCGTGCAGCAGGCCGGCGCGGTCGGTGGCGGTCACCGACAGGCGCCAGGACTTGCTGCGCTCGTCGGGCTGCAGTTCGGCCTGGGGCATGACAGGAAACACGCGTGAAACGCGCGACTGGCGCGCGCGGCCGTAGTAGCCACCCGTGTGCGCCGGCTGTTGCGCCGTGGCGGCGGGCGCCTTCAGGCGCTCGGCCAGTTCGTGTTCGACCAGTGTCGCCTGGGCGCGCAGGTCGGCGTCGCCCTCGGGCAGCAGCACGATGAAGCTGTCCAGCGCCCAGCCGTGGCGGGTGGTATGGATGCGGGCGTCCTGGATCGACAGCGACTTGGCGGCGAAATAGGCGCAGATGGCCACGAACAGATCGGGCACGTCGCGCGTGTAGACCATGATCTGCAGGCCCTCGCCCTGTTCGGTGGGGCGGGCTCGCACCACGGGCTCGGCCGGCGTCACCTGGTGATAGAGGTGGCGCGTGTGCCAGGCGATGTCCGAGGCGTCGTGGCGCAGGAAATAGGCCACGTCGAGCTGGTTCCAGAAGGCTTCGCGGGCGTCGTCGCGCAGGCCGGCGCGGCGGGTCAGGCGCGCGGCTTCTTCCTTGCGCTCGGCCAGCACGGTATGGGCGTCGGCATGGGCGCCGCCCAGCGCGGCCAGCGTCAGCCGGTACAGGTCTTCGAGCAGCTTGCCCTTCCAGGCGTTCCAGACCTTGGGGCTGGTGCCGCGGATGTCGGCCACGGTCAGCAGATACAGGGCGGTCAGGTGGCGTTCGTCCTTGACGATGGCGGCGAAGTCCTGGATCACGGCAGGATCGGACAAGTCGCGCTTTTGCGCCACGGCGGACATGAGCAGGTGTTGGCGCACCAGGAATTCGGCCAGCTCGGTGTCCTCGGCGTCCAGCCCGTGCTCATGGGCGAAGCGGCGCAGGTCGCGCGCGCCGAGTTCGGAGTGATCGCCGCCGCGGCCCTTGGCGATGTCATGGAACAGCGCCGCGACATACAGCAGCCAGTGGCGGTCCAGGCCGGCGATCAGCTGGCTGGCCAGCGGATACTCCTGGGCGTGCTCGGGCATGGTGAAACGGCGCAGGTTGCGCACCACGGCCAGGGTGTGCTGGTCCACGGTATAGGCGTGGAACAGGTCGTGCTGCATCTGGCCGACGATGCGCCGGAACACCGGCAGATAGCGCGGCAGGATGTTCAGCATGGTCATGCGGCGCAGCTCGTGCACGATGCCGCGCGGCTGCTGCAGGATCTGCAGGAACAGCTTGCGGTTGACCGGGTTGCGGCGGAACTGCGCGTCGATGCGGTGGCGCGAATGCCAGATGGCGCGCAGCGTGCGCGCCGACATGCCGGTCAGCTCGGGATGTTGCTGCATGACCAGGAAGGCGCGCAGCAGCAGGGTCGGATTGCGCTCGAAACCGTCGTCACGGATGATGTCCAGCCGGTCGCGCAGGTTGCGGAAATCGTCGTCGATGTCGCGCGCGTCGCTGTCCGGGCGCGGGAACAGCCGCTCTTCGATGTTCTGCACCAGGATGACGTTGAGCTGGGTCACCAGCCGCGCCGCCCAGTAATAGCGCTGCATCAGCAGTTCGCTGCCGCGCCGCGTGGCGGTGGCGTGGATGCGGTAGATCTCGGCCAGCGCGGGTTGCAGGTCGAACAGCACGCGGTCTTCGCGGCGGCGGGCCAGCAGGTGCAGTTCGATGCGCAGCCGCTTGAAGGCCTGCTCGGCCTTGCGCAGGTCGCGCGCCTCGGACGGCGTCAGCAGGCCGGCCTGGGCCACCTGGCGCCAGTTGTCGCCGAAGCCGGCCGCGCGCGCCATCCACAGGATGACCTGCAGGTCGCGCAGGCCGCCGGGCGATTCCTTGCAGTTCGGCTCCAGCGCGTAGGGCGTGTCCTGGTAGCGGGCGTGACGCTGCTGCATCTCGACGCGCTTGGCGCGGAAGAAGGCGCGCGGGTCCAGCCGCGCCTTGGTGGCCGCGTCGAATTTCTTCATCAGCGCGCGGCTGCCCGCCAGCCAGCGCGATTCCAGCATCGCGGTTTCCACCGTGATGTCGGCCTCGGCTTCGCGCTGGCAGTCCTCGATGGTGCGCACGCTGTGGCCGGGCTCCAGGCCCAGGTCCCAGAGGGCCGCGACCAGGCGCTCGATCGCGGCTTCATCGTCGGCCGACGGCGCTTGCGGCAGCAGGATCAGCAGATCCACGTCCGAATGCGGGTACAGCTCGCCGCGGCCATAGCCGCCCACGGCCGCCAGCGCCGCGCCCTCGGGCAGGGGGTGTTGCTTGACCAGATCGCGCAGCGCGGCGTCGACGATCCGGCGCAATTCGGACAGCAGCGTGTCGGGGCGCTCGTGCTCGCGGAACTGGGCCACCGCCGTCCGCCGGGATTCCTGGATGCGTTCGCGCAGGGCGGCGAGGGGGGCGGCGGTCATGGTGGCGGCTGCGTCAGACGGCGGGGATGACGAGGGGTTCGGTGATGAAGGCGGGCGGCTGGGGCATGCCCGGCGACAGGGTCAGCACTTCATAGCCGGTATCGGTGACGCATACAGCATGCTCCCATTGGGCCGACAGGCTGTGGTCGCGCGTCACGACCGTCCAGCCATCGGACAACTGGCGTATCTCGCGGCGGCCGGCGTTGATCATGGGCTCGATGGTGAACAGCATACCCGTCACCAATTTCACGCCCGTGCCTGGCTTGCCATAGTGCAGCACCTGCGGATCTTCATGGAAGCGTTGGCCGATGCCGTGGCCGCAGAACTCGCGCACCACGGAAAAGCCATTGGCCTCCGCGTGCTTCTGGATGGCGTGACCGATATCGCCCAGCGTGGCCCCGTTTTTGACCTGCTGGATGCCTTTCCACATGCACTCGAACGTGACGTCGGTCAGCCGGCGCGACAGGATGGACTGCTCGCCCACGTGATACATCCGGCTGGTGTCGCCGAACCAGCCATCCTTGATGATGGTCACGTCGATATTGAGGGAGTCCCCGTTTTTCAGGACCTTGTCGCCCGGAACGCCATGGCAGACCTGGTGGTTGACCGAGGTGCAGATGGCGCCGGGGAAGGGCGGGTAGCCAGGCGGGGCGTAGCCCACCGTGGCGGACTTCACCTTGAGTTCGTCGGTCAGGTATTCCAGGCAGAGCCGGTCCAGCTCGCCGGTGGTGACGCCCGGCTTGACGTGGGGGGTGATGAAGTCGAGAACCTTGGCGGCGTCCTGGCAGGCCGCGCGCATCTTGTTCAGGTCGTCCGGATTGGTAATGGTGCCCATGAAGTAACTGAAGCTCTCTTGCTTGAATGTCTGCTGGAAAGAATAGTAGAATTATAGGCTTCCCTAAATTTTTGGGGAGCGATGCGCGGCGGGAAGGCCTGGTCCGACGGGACGGAAAGCCTTTCATGTGCGCAAAGCAAGTAGTGTAGTAATCGGGTTTAGGTTACGGCAAAGAGCCTTCATCCGGTTTGTGCGATCTGGATTTGGTCGGTCGGCGCTCAGGCGCCCGGCAAGACGGCCCAGGCGGCGGTTTTTCCGATATCGGGATTCTTTGGCATCTGTGTCCGCAAGCGAAGGTTGTGGATGGCGGCAAGCAAAAGAACAACGACGCGGAAAGGGCGGCGGCGGGACGGCCTGGCGGGTTTCACGAGTGCGGAAAGACCGGAACGGCGAGCGCAGGCTGGAGCGGGGCATGCCCGTAAGCCCGGTCATGTTTTTGAGCGGCGATGCAGGTTCCCTGTGGACGGCGGCCTAAGTTCTTGGAAGACGGGTTTCCCGGTTTCTTGAAGAAATGCCCCGCGGTCTGATGCGTGCGCGGTAGCACAGGCGCATGAATGGAACTCGATTTCGCCACCGACGAAACAGGTCCGGGCGCGCTCCCATTTTTCTGGGGCGTCAGGCGGGCGGCAACGCAAGGCTCTTGGTCGTGATGGCCGTCTGGGTTTATCGCGGCAGAGCAGGTCGCGGGACGTCGCAAGGCGTCCTGAATGAATGCGGCAGTGATCGGCAGGTCCGGTTAAAATTTTTTCATCCCGCATGTGCGGGAAATCGCGCGCAACACCACCCAGGGTGTCGGCAAAGGCCGATGCAGGTGCGGCGCAAGAAATCAACCCTTGGAGAATAGAATGTCCCTGATGCGCGAAATGCTGGAAGCGGGTGTCCACTTTGGTCACCAGACCCGCTACTGGAACCCCAAGATGTCCCAATACATCTTCGGCCATCGCAACAAGATTCACATCATCAACCTCGAAAAGACGGTTGAGAAGTACGTCGAAGCCACCAAGTTCGTGAAGCAAGTGGCTGCTCGTGGCGGCAACATCCTGTTCGTCGGCACCAAGCGCGCCGCCCGTGAACTGGTCGCCGTCGAAGCCGCCCGTTGCGGCATGCCCTTCGTCGACGCCCGCTGGCTCGGCGGCATGCTGACCAACTTCAAGACGGTCAAGACCTCGGTCAAGCGCCTGAAGGACATGGAAGCCCTGGTCGCCGAAGGCGGCGCCGAGCGCATGATCAAGAAGGAAGGCCTGCTGTTCCAGCGCGAACTGGACAAGCTGAACAAGTCGATCGGCGGCATCAAGGACATGAACGGCCTGCCCGACGCCATCTTCGTGATCGACGTTGGCTACCACAAGATCGCCATCGCCGAAGCCAAGACGCTGGGCATCCCGGTCGTGGGCGTGGTTGACACCAACCACTCGCCCGACGGCATCGACTACGTCATCCCCGGCAACGACGACTCGGCCAAGGCCATCGCGCTGTACGCCAAGGGCATCGCCGACGCCGTGCTGGAAGGCCGCGAGCAGAACCTGAACGGTCTGGTCGAAGAGCTGGGCGAAGGCCAGGAAGAGTTCGTCGAAGTGCAGGACAACCAGGCCTAAGCCTGCTGTCATGTCCGGCGGTTAGTGTCTGGGAGCGGCGGTCGCCGCTCCCGCCTCGCCGGCATTGCGAGGATGGGCTCCCATCTTCCAGGCCCGCTGTACGCGGGCGTCCCATCGAATCACACCGCTGCCCCGCCAAGCCGGGGCATGTCTTAGCAAATTTGGAGCAAACATGGCTGAAATTACCGCTGCCCTGGTCAAGGAACTGCGCGAAAAGACCGACGCCCCGATGATGGAGTGCAAGAAGGCTCTGACGGAAGCCGAGGGTGACCTGGCCCGCGCCGAGGAAATCCTGCGCGTCAAGCTGGGCAACAAGGCCAGCAAGGCTGCCGCCCGCGTCACCGCCGAGGGCCTGATCGGCCTGTTCATCTCCGCCGACGCCAAGAAGGGCGCCGTCATCGAAGTCAACTGCGAAACCGACTTCGTCGCCAAGAACGACGACTTCGTCGCCTTCGTGAACAAGCTGGCCGAACTGGTCGCCACGCAGAACCCGGCCGACGTGGCCGCTCTGTCGGCGCTGCCCTACGGCGACGGCACGGTCGAAACGACCCGCACCGCCCTGATCGGCAAGATCGGCGAGAACATGGCGATCCGCCGCTTCGAGCGCATCGAGACCCCCAACGCCCTGGCCAGCTACGTGCACGGCGGCCGCATCGGCGTGCTGGTCGAGTACAGCGGCTCGGAAGAAGTCGGCAAGGATCTGGCCATGCACATCGCGGCCACCAAGCCCAAGGCTCTGAACGCCGATGGCGTGAACGCCGCCGACATCGCCGCCGAGCGCTCGGTCGCCGAGCAGAAGGCCGCCGAATCGGGCAAGCCGGCTGAAATCGTCGCCAAGATGGTCGAAGGCTCGGTGCAGAAGTTCCTGAAGGAAGTGACGCTGCTGTCGCAGCCCTTCGTCAAGGATGACAAGAACACCGTCGAACAGATGCTGAAAGCCAAGGGCGCTTCGATCACCAAGTTCGTGCTGTTCGTCGTCGGCGAAGGTATCGAGAAGAAGACCAGCGATTTCGCCGCCGAGGTTGCCGCCGCCGCCGCCGGCCGCGCCTGATCGCAGGGTAGTGCTTGAAGGCCGGCGCTAGATTACAGTCTAGTCCGGCCTTTTTCTCGCCAGGCCCTTCTGTGACGTAACGTTTCTCCTGCGGGGGAGGCGTGGCGCCAGGGCAGGGCTATCATTTCTTGTCTTACACTTTCGTCGGATTGTTCTACGGGATATCACCTATGAGCAGCAGATCATACAAACGGGTTCTTCTCAAGCTTTCCGGCGAGGCGCTGATGGGCGAAGATGCTTTCGGCATCAACCGCTCCACCATCGTCCGCATGACCGATGAGATCGCCGAAGTCGCCGCCACGGGCGTCGAGCTGGCCATCGTCATCGGCGGTGGCAACATCTTCCGCGGCGTCGCGCCGGGTGCGCAGGGCATGGACCGCGCCACCGCCGACTACATGGGCATGATGGCCACCATCATGAACGCGCTTGCCCTGCAGGACGCGCTCAAGCACAAGGGTATCGACACGCGCGTACAATCGGCCCTGAATATCGACCAGGTGGTCGAGCCGTACATCCGCCCCAAGGCCTTGCGCTACCTCGAAGAAGGCAAGGTCGTCATCTTCGCCGCGGGCACCGGCAACCCCTTCTTCACGACCGATACCGCGGCCGCCCTGCGCGGCGCCGAGATCGGCGCGGAGATCGTGCTGAAGGCCACCAAGGTCGACGGCATCTACAGCGCGGATCCCAACAAGGACCCGACCGCCACGCGCTATGCCCGCATCAGCTTCGACGAGGCGATCGTGCGTCGCCTGGAAGTCATGGACGCCACCGCTTTCGCGCTGTGCCGTGACCAGAAGCTGCCGATCAAGGTGTTTTCGATCAACAAGTCCGGCGCGCTCAAGCGCGTGGTCAGCGGGGACGACGAAGGCACCCTGGTACACGTTTAAAGAAAAGGAAAAACCATGAGCGTCGCAGAAATCCGCAAATCCGCCGAAGCCAGGATGGTCAAGTCGCTTGATACGCTCAAGACCAACCTGTCCAAGATCCGTACGGGCCGCGCCCACGCCGGCATCCTGGATCATGTGCAGGTCGAGTACTACGGTTCGCCGGTGCCGATCAGCCAGGTGGCCAACCTGAACCTGGTGGACGCGCGCACCATCAGCGTGCAGCCCTACGAGAAGAGCATGGCCGCCCCGATCGAGAAGGCCATCCGCGAGTCGGACCTGGGCCTGAACCCCATGTCCATGGGCGACACCATCCGCGTGCCGATGCCGGCCCTGACCGAAGAGCGCCGCCGCGACCTGACCAAGGTCGTGCGCAGCGAAGGCGAGGATGCCAAGGTCGCCGTGCGCAACCTGCGCCGCGAAGCCAACGACGCGCTCAAGAAGCTGGTCAAGGACAAGGAAATCTCCGAGGACGACGAGCGTCGCGCCCAGGACGATGTCCAGAAGCTGACCGACCGCAACGTGAGCGACATCGACAAGATGGTCACTCAGAAAGAAGCGGAAATCATGACCGTATAATTCCGGCGCATGGCGGGACACGGGTTGGCGCTCGTGTCCCGGCGCCGGTTTTTGCTTTTTTGCGCCGCCCCGTCCGCCGTTTCGCGCCAAGCTTGGCGGCGATGGAATCACGGCGCGGATTTTCCCGTATTACGTTTTTCGCCGGTCATACGCGCGCGGCACCAGACTCCATGGCAACCAGTTCCACCCAGGCGGTTCCCGAGACCCGCGATACCCCGCAGCACGTGGCCATCATCATGGACGGCAACGGCAGGTGGGCGACGCGGCGTCTGCTGCCCCGCACGGCGGGACACGCCAAGGGCGTGCAGGCCGTCCGGCGCGTGGTCGAGGCCTGCGGGCGCGCCGGCGTGCGCTACCTGACGCTGTTCGCGTTCAGCTCCGAGAACTGGCGGCGTCCCGCCGAAGAGGTCTCCCTGCTGATGCGGCTGTTCGTCCAGGCGCTGGAGCGCGAGGTCGGCAAGCTCGAAGAGCAGGGCGTGCGGCTGCACGTGATCGGCGATCTCTCGGCCTTCGAGCCGCGGCTGCAGGAACTCATTTTCGCGGCGCAGCAACGCACCGCCCACAACGACCGCCTGCATCTCACCGTGGCGGCCAATTACGGCGGACGCTGGGACATCCTGCAGGCCACGCGCGCCATGCTGGCGGCCGAACCCGATCTGGCCGCGCACCCGGAACGGATCGATGAGGCGCATCTGTCGCGCCACCTGTCGATGTCCTGGGCGCCCGAGCCGGACCTGTTCATCCGCACCGGCGGAGAACAACGCATTTCCAATTTCCTGATCTGGCAGATGGCCTACGCGGAGTTCTACTTCACGGATCGCTACTGGCCGGATTTCGGCGCCGCCGAATTGCAGGCGGCGTTCGACTGGTATCGGACCCGCGAGCGCCGCTTCGGCCGCACCAGCGCCCAAGTCAACGGCGACGACCCGAAATAGGCCGCCGAGCGCGCGTCTTTCCGGGCAGCACAAGAGGAGACCGTCACATGTTGGGCCAGCGTATCGTTACCGCCGTCGTCCTGTTGGCCATCCTGGCCGCCGCCATGATGAGCGCCAATCCCTGGTGGTTCGTCGCCCTGCTCGCGCTGGCCGCGGCCTGCGCCAACTGGGAATGGCTGCGGCTGACCTTGCCGCAGCCTCCGTCCCCACTGATCTGCGCCGGCGTGCCGGTCCTGCTGTTCGCCGCGATGCTGGCGCTAAGCTCGGCATGGCTGGGCGGCGCGGGTCCAGGCTGGGCCGACCCTCGCTGGATCCTGGGCTACGCGGCGCCCGCCGTCGCCGCCGTCTGGCTGTTCGGCGGCGTGACCGCCGTGGTTCGCGGTCAGTCCAGCGCGCCGCCTGCCAGCCTGGGCTGGTCGCTGTTCTCGGTGCCCGCCGCCTTCGTGGCCTGGGCCGTGCTGGCCCAGATGTACATCGCGCGCGGCGCGGCGTTCGTGGTGTCGCTGCTGGCGCTGGTCTGGGTGGCCGATATCGCCGCCTATTTTGCCGGCCGCGCGTTCGGCAAGCGTAAACTGGCGCCGCGGGTGAGCCCCGGCAAGACCATCGCCGGCGCGGTCGCCGGCGTGCTGGGCGCGGTCGTGTGGATCGGCCTGTCCAGCCTCTGGGACGGCACATATGGCCACGCGCTGGTGGCGCGCTGGAGCTTCTGGCTGGCGCTGCCGCTGGCGGCCGCGCTGGGCGTGCTGTCCATCATCGGCGACCTGTTCGAATCGCTGCTCAAGCGGCGCGCGGGCCGCAAGGATTCCAGCGCGCTGCTGCCCGGCCATGGCGGCGTCTACGACCGTATCGACGCCATCCTGCCGGTCGCGCCGTTCGCGCTAATTTTGTCTGGAGTGTTGTCTTGACGGTTTTCCAACGCGTCGTCGTGCTGGGGTCCACCGGCTCGATCGGCGAAAGCACGCTCGATGTGATCGCCCGCCATCCCGAACGGCTGGCGGTCTATGCGCTGTCGGCGTACACGCGCATGCAGAAGCTGGCCGAGCAGGCGCTGGCCAGCCGCGCGGAAGTGGTGGTGGTGCCCGACGACGCGGCGCGCCGGCAGTTCCTGGACGCCTGGCCCGCCGGCCCGGCCTTGCCCGAGATCCGGGTGGGCGCCCAGGCGCTGGCGGATACGGCCGCCGACGCGCGTTGCGACGCGGTCATGGCCGCCATCGTCGGCGCGGCCGGCCTGCCGGCGGCGCTGGCCGCGGCCCGGGCGGGCAAGCGCGTGCTGCTGGCCAACAAGGAAGCCCTGGTGGCGGCCGGTTCGCTGTTCATGCAGGCCATCCGCGACAGCGGCGCCGAATTGCTGCCCATCGACAGCGAGCACAACGCCATTTTCCAGTGCCTGCCGCATGGCGGCCGGGCCCAGGCGCCAGACGCGCCCGCGCCAGGCGTGCGCCGCCTGCTGCTGACCGCTTCGGGCGGTCCGTTCCGTGGGCGCGACCTGGACGACCTGCATGACGTGACCCCGGCGCAGGCCTGCGCCCACCCGAACTGGAGCATGGGCCGCAAGATTTCCGTCGATTCGGCCACCATGCTGAACAAGGGCCTGGAAGTGATCGAGGCGCACTGGCTGTTCGCCATGCCCGCCGACCGCATCGAGGTGGTGGTCCACCCGCAGAGCGTGGTGCATTCCATGGTGGAGTACGCGGACGGCTCCATCCTGGCCCAGCTGGGCCAGCCCGACATGCGCACGCCGATCGCCTATGGCCTGGGTTTTCCCGAGCGCATCGACAGCGGGGTCGGCCCGCTGGATCTGATGCGCCTGGGCCGGTTGGATTTCGAGCAGCCGGATCTGGCGCGCTTTCCCTGTCTGGCGCTGGCCTTTGCCGCGTTGCGGGCCGGGCAAGGCGCCTGCGTGGCGCTGAACGCCGCCAACGAGGTGGCGGTGGAGGCATTCCTGAGCGGCCGGCTGGCCTATACCTGGATCCCCCGCGTCATCGAGGCGGCGCTGGAGTGGCAGGCGCGGCAGGCTTCTGTTACGCTCGGCAGTCTCGAGGATGTGCTGGCGCTGGATGCGGCGGCGCGCCGTTACGCGGGCAACCTGGGGCTGGCCTGAGGCGCCCCGCGCGCCTGCCTTGTCTGGTGTATCCCGCTTGGCAATCGTTGGGTTATCGCCTGCTTATCGATCCTGGATTCTAGATCCCGATGCTTTTCACCCTGCTCGCCTTTGCGGTTGCGCTAGGCTCCCTGATCATTTTTCACGAGCTGGGCCACTATTGGGTCGCGCGCCTGTGCGGCGTGAAGGTCCTGCGGTTTTCCGTGGGTTTTGGCAAGGTGGTGCTGCGCCGCACCGACCGGCACGGCACGGAGTGGGCCGTCTCGGCCCTGCCGCTCGGCGGCTACGTCAAGATGCAGGACGATCCTCCACCGGGCGCGAGTCCGTCCGAGATCGCTTCCGCCTTCAATACCCAACCGGTCGGCAAGCGCATCGCCATCGTCGCGGCCGGGCCGATCTTCAACCTGATCCTGGCCGTGCTGCTGTACGCCGTCCTGAACCTGGCCGGCACGCAGGAGCCTGCCGCGATCCTGGCCAAGCCGGCCGTGGA
Organism: Achromobacter sp. 1011791174; assembly: GCF_059760925.1. NCBI lineage: Bacteria > Pseudomonadati > Pseudomonadota > Betaproteobacteria > Burkholderiales > Alcaligenaceae > Achromobacter > Achromobacter sp. 1011791174. Next base: position 13,151 of record NZ_JCBANH010000029.1, on the reverse strand, counting down.
TACGCCGGCGGCCCGTGCCGGGCTGCTGGAAGGGGACCGCATCCTGTCCATCGGCGGCGAGGAAGTCGTTTCCTGGGCGGACGCGCGCTGGCGGCTGATGGACGTGATGTCCGGCGGCGGGCGCGCCCTGGTCGAGGTCAGCACTCCGTCCGGCGCGGTGCACCAGCGTGAATTGACGTTGCCCGCCAATGCCATGGATCCCGCTGGCGGCGACCCGCTGGCGGCCGCCGGCCTGCGGCTGGCCCAGCCGCGTCCCGCCGTCCGCAGCGTCATCGCGGGCGGGCAGGGTGAAGCGGCCGGCCTTAAGGACGGCGACCTGATCGTGGCCGTCGACGGCCAGCCGGCCCCGGATACCGGCGCGCTGGTGCGCCGCATCCAGGAAAGCGCCGGCCAGCCGCTGGCCCTGACGCTCAAGCGTGGCTCGGACACGGTCACGCTGAATGTGACGCCCCGCGCCGAAACCGTGGAAGGCCGCCAGATAGGCCGGCTTGGCGTGCAGCTGGGCGGCGATGTGCCGATGGTGACGGTCCGCTATGGCGTGTTCGAAAGCCTGTGGCGCGGCGCGGTCCGCACCTGGGACACCGCCTGGTTCTCGCTGCGGATGATGGGCCGCATGGTCATGGGCGAGGTGTCCTGGCGCAATGTCAGCGGCCCGGTCACGATCGCCGACTACGCTGGCCAGACCGCCCGGATCGGCATTGTTGCTTATATCGCCTATATCGCGTTGATCAGTATCAGCCTTGGCGTACTAAATTTGCTGCCCATTCCTATGCTGGACGGCGGCCATCTGCTGTACTATCTCGTCGAAATCGTGCGGGGCAGCCCGCCGCCCGCCCGCTGGATCGATATCGGACAGCGCGCCGGCATAGGAATATTGGCAGGGCTCATGGGCCTTGCGCTGTTTAATGATTTCTCGCGCCTGTTCACCTAGGCGTCAATAGCATATAAAATCCCCCGCCATTTGCACGACCGAGGATACTCAAGGATGTCTTTTCGCCGGATGTTTCAACACAAGAAGGGTGTATTGCCGAGTCTTGTCGCCGCGCTGCTCGTTCCGGCCATGGCTCACGCCTTCGACCCTTTCGTCGTGCGGGATATCCGCGTAGAAGGGATCCAGCGAACCGACGCCGGCACCGTATTCGGTTATCTCCCCGTGAAAGTGGGCGAGAAATTCACCGATGAAGAAGCCACCGAGGCGATTCGCCGCCTGTACGGCACGGGCTTTTTCTCCGACGTGCAGATCCAGACCGACAATAATGTCGTTGTCGTGGTCGTACAGGAACGTCCCACCATCGCATCCGTGAATTTCAACGGCATGCGCGAATTCGATTCCAAGGCCATCATCAAGTCGCTGGGCCAGGTCGGTTTCGCCGAAGGCCGTATTTTCGACCGCTCCATGCTCGAGCGCGCGGAATACGAACTCAAGCAACAGTACCTGTCCAAGGGCAAGTACGGCGTCGAAGTGACCTCCACCGTGACGCCGCTGCCGCGTAACCGCGTGGGCGTGAGCTTCGACGTGTTCGAAGGCTCGGTCGCGCGCATCCAGGAAATCCGTTTCGTCGGCAACAAGGCTTTCTCGGAAAGCGACCTGCTTGACGAAATGAAGCTGACCACGCCGGGTTGGCTGACCTGGTATACCGATACCGACAAGTATTCGCGCGAAAAGCTCGAAGGCGATCTGGAACGCCTGCGTTCGTATTATCTGGACCGGGGCTACCTGGAGTTTTCCGTCGAGCCCCCGCAGGTCACGATCTCGCCCGACCGCAAGGACATCCGCATCACCATCACCGTCCACGAGGGCGAGCCCTACAAGGTGCGCAGCGTCAAGCTGGCCGGCAACCTGCTCGGCCTGGACAGCCAGATCAATGGTCTGGTGCAGCTCAAGCCCGCCGAGACCTTCTCGGCCGCCAAGGCCAACGATTCGGCCAAGGCCATCACCGACTACCTGGGCGAACTGGGCTACGCCTTCGCCAACGTCAACCCGAATCCGCAGCTCGACCGCGACAAGCACGAAGCCGACGTGACCTTCTACGTCGACCCGAGCCGCCGCGTGTACGTGCGCCGCATCCAGATCGGCGGCAATACCCGCACGCGCGACGAGGTCGTGCGCCGCGAAATGCGCCAGCAGGAAGCCGCCTGGTACGACGCCAAGGACATCAAGACCTCGCGCGACCGCGTCGACCGTCTGGGCTACTTCAGCGAAGTCAATGTCAAGACCGACCCTGTGCCGGGCTCGCCCGACCAGGTCGACGTCAACGTCGACGTGAAGGAAAAGCCCACCGGCATGATCAATCTGGGCGTGGGTTACGGCTCGTCCGAAAAGGCCATCCTGTCGGCCGGTATCAGCGAAGACAACGTCTTCGGCAGCGGCACCAACCTGACCCTGCAGCTGAACACCAGCAAGAGCAACCGCGCGGTGGTGCTGTCGCATACGGACCCGTACTGGACCAAGGACGGCATCAGCCGCACCACGTCGGCCTACTACCGCGTGACCGAGCCCTGGAACAACAACGACGGCGACTACCGTGTCAAGGCCATGGGCCTGGGCATGAACTTCGGCGTGCCGATCTCGGAATACGACCGGATCTTCCTGGGCGCGAACTTCGAGCGCAACCAGATCGACCTGTATAACAACTCGCCGCTGGCCTATAAGAATTTCGTGAACCAGTACGGCGATTCCACCAACTCGGTGATCTTCAGCGCCGGCTGGTCCAAGGATACGCGCGACAGCGCGCTGGCGCCCACCAAGGGCAGCTATACGCGTCTGAAGAGCGACCTGTCGACCGTGGACCTCAAGTACTACATGCTGACGGCCCAGCAGCAATACTTCGTGCCGCTGGGTGGCGCCTACACGCTGGCCTTGAACGCCATGGCCGACTGGGGCCAGAGCTACGGCGGCAAGGACTATCCGATCATCAAGACCGTCTACGCTGGTGGTATCGGCACGGTGCGCGGCTATGAGGGCTCCTCGCTGGGCGCGCGCGATCCGGTGACCGGCGACTACCTGGGCGGCACGCGCCGCGTTGTGGCCAACGCGCAGCTGTACCTGCCGTTCCCGGGCGCGTCGAAGGACCGCACGTTGCGCTGGTTCCTCTTCACCGATGCCGGCCAGGTGTCCGCGGGCAGCGGCCTGTCTTGCACCACCGGCAAGTCGAGCAGCCCCGTGGAAGATCCTTGCGGCTGGCGTTTCTCGGCGGGTATCGGCCTGTCGTGGCAATCGCCGATGGGTCCGCTGCAGCTGTCCTATGCGCGACCGCTCAACGCCAAGCAGGGCGACGACAAGCAGGCATTCCAGTTCCAGATCGGAACCGGTTTCTAAGCTGTCCGGTTACGCTTGAAAACAAGGGGCGGGCCGGGTGGCCCGGCTCCCTTATCGTTTAGTGGCACAATACACACTTTGGCTTTGCCTTACTGGAAGGTGAGATTTTCATGATGTCTGATTTCGCACTTAAATCGTCGGATTCGCTGGGCGCCAAGCGCCGCGGCAAGCTGGGCGCCACCATGGCCCTGGCAGGTGCGCTCATTCTCGGTTCGGTCGCGGCGGTTCCCGCCCAGGCCCAAGGCACCAAGATCGGCTTCGTCAATACCGAGCGGATCCTGCGTGAATCGGCCCCCGCCAAGGCCGCGCAAAGCAAGATCGAATCCGAATTCAAGAAGCGTGACGACGAACTGCAGCGCCTGAACACCAGCCTGCGCACGCAAGCCGAGAAGTTCGACAAGGACGCTCCGGTGCTGTCGGAATCCGACCGCGTCAAGCGCCAGCGCGAACTGTCCAACCTGGACACCGACCTGCAGCGCAAGCGCCGCGAGTTCCAGGAAGACTTCAACCGCCGCCGCAACGAAGAGTTCTCCTCGATCGTGACCAAGGCCAATGACGCCATCAAGCGCATTGCCGAACAGGAAAGCTACGACCTGATCATTCAGGACGCCGTCACGGTCAACCCGCGCATCGACATCACCGACAAGGTGATTCAGAGCCTGGGCAAGTAAGCTCGGTCGTCAGCATGCCGGTATTGCTGGATATTGCCCGCGCGCCCACGCTTGAAGCGCTGCTGAGCGCCGCCAAGACCCAGGGCATGGACTGGCGGATCAGCGCGGTCCCCGACGCGGGGCCTCTCAAGATCCAGGGCGTGGGGACCTTGTCCTCGGCGGGCGGCCAGGAAATCAGTTTCCTGGCGAACCCGCGCTACCAGAGTCAGCTGGGTGCCACCAAGGCGGCGGCGGTCATCGTCTCCCCCGATGTGGCCCAGGCCCTGGAAAGCGGCGAGCAAGGCCGTCCGCCCTTTGCGCTGGTCGTCTGCAAGCATCCCTACCTGCTGTATGCCCGCGTGGCCCAGTGGTTCGACGCGGCGCGTCGTCCCGCGCTACCGGGCGGCACGCATCCTTCCGCGGTGGTGGCGGCTGACGCCGTCATCGAAGAGGGCGCCCGCATCGGCCCGCTCTGTGTCGTGGAATCGGGCGCGCGCATCGGGCGCGGCGCCGTGCTGGGCCCGGGCTGCGTGATCGGCGCCGGTTCCTCGGTGGGGCCGGACAGCCTGCTGCACGCGCACGTGACCCTGTACGAAGGCGTCAAGGTAGGCGCCCGCGCCATCCTCCATAGCGGTGTCGTGCTGGGCGCGGACGGTTTCGGTTTCGCGCCGGATCCCTCGCTGGGGCAGGGCGCCTGGGGCAAGATCCCCCAGCTGGGCGGCGTGGCCATCGGCGACGACGTCGAGATCGGCGCCAACACCACGATCGATCGCGGCGCGCTCGAAGACACCTTCGTGGCCGACGGCGTCAAGCTGGACAACCAGATCATGGTGGGTCACAACTGCCGCATCGGCGCGCACACAGCGATGGCCGCGTGCGTGGGGGTGGCCGGTTCGACCACCATCGGCGAGCGCTGCACCATCGGTGGCGCCGCGATGCTGTCGGGGCACCTGACGCTGGGCGACGATGTGCATATTTCGGGTGGCACCGCGGTGACGTCCAATATCCTGAAGCCGGGCCGGTATACCGGGGTCTTCCCGTACGCCGAGCACGGCGAATGGCAGCGCAACGCCGCCGTGATACAACAGTTGGCGCAGTTGCGCCGCCGCGTGCGCTCGCTCGAAAAAGAGTAAGGCGCGGGTCCGCCGCCCGGCGCACGCCGCAAGATCATTTCATTTCGCAGGAATTCACAGAAAAATGGAACTCGACATCAAGGGGATCATGGAGCGTCTGCCGCATCGTTACCCGATGCTGCTGATCGATCGCGTCGTGGAGATGGTGCCCGGCAAGTCCATCGTCGCCATCAAGAACGTCTCCATCAACGAGCCGTTTTTCACGGGGCACTTCCCGCATCACCCTGTGATGCCCGGCGTCCTGATCGTGGAAGCCATGGCGCAGGCCGCCGCGCTGTTCTCGTTCACGGATGCCGACGGCGGCCTGAAGTGCGACGGCAAGACCGCCTACTACCTGGTCGGCATCGATGATGCGCGCTTCCGCCGTCCGGTCGTGCCGGGCGACCAGCTGCGCCTGGAAGTCGAGGCGCTGCGCCTGAGCCGCAGCATCTGTAAGTACCAAGCGCGCGCGACGGTCGACGGGCAGGAAGTGGCCGCGGCCACGCTCATGTGCGCCATCCGCAGCCTGGAAGAGTAAATGGCCGCGAACATCCATCCGAGCGCTGTCGTCGATCCGGCGGCGAAGATCGATCCCTCTGTCACCATCGGGCCGTTCTGCGTGATCGGGCCGGATGTGACCATCGGCGCGGGCACCGAAGTGGGTCCGTATTGCATGATCGACGGCGTGACGACCATCGGGCGCGACAACCGCTTCTACCGGTACTGCTCGATCGGCGGCATGCCGCAGGACAAGAAGTACGACGGCGAGCGCACTCGCTTGACGATCGGCGACCGCAACACGGTCCGTGAATTCGTCACGCTCAACACGGGCACCGTGCAGGACGGCGGCGTCACCACGTTGGGCAATGACAACTGGATCATGGCCTATGTGCATGTGGCGCACGACTGCCACGTTGGCAACAACGTCATCCTGGCCAACTCGGTCCAGCTTGGCGGCCACGTGCATGTGGGCGATTGGGCCATCATCGGCGGCCTGACCGGCGTGCACCAGTTTTCGCGCATCGGCGCGCATTCCATGACCGGCGGCAACAGCTCGCTGATGCAGGATGCGCCGCCCTTCCTGCTGGCCGCGGGCAATCCCTGCCGGCCGGTCGGCGTCAACGTCGAGGGCCTGCGCCGCCGCGGCTTCTCGGCCGAGGCGATTTCCGCGTTGCGCGAGGCCTACAAGATCGTCTACCGCCGCGGCCTGTCGCTGGACGAAGCGCGCGCCGAGCTGAAGGCGCGCCAGCAGTCCGAGCCCGGCGTGGCCGAGCCGTTGCAGGTTTTCCTGGATTTCCTGGACGTCGCCTCGCGCGGCATCATTCGTCCATGACCCCCGTCCGGCCGCCACAGCCGTGTCGGGCTCCCCGGCGCGCAGCGCAGCCGGGCAATTTGGGGGATGCACAATGAGCAAGCGCATCGGCATGGTGGCGGGCGAGCCCTCGGGCGACCTGCTGGCCGGTCGCATCATCGCCGGCCTGCAGGCCGGCGACGCCTCGGTGCGTTGCGAAGGCATCGGCGGGCCGCAGATGCAGGCCCGCGACTTCAACGCCTGGCATCCCATGCATGCCCTGACCGTGTTCGGCTACGTCGACGCGCTCAAGCGCCTGCCCAGCCTGCTGTCCACCTATCGCGACGTCAAGCGGCGCTGGCTGGCCGAGCCGCCGGCCGTGTTCGTTGGCATCGACGCGCCTGATTTCAACCTGCGCCTGGAGCATCAGCTGCGCCAGGCCGGCACGCCCACGGTGCACTTCGTCGGTCCGTCGATCTGGGCGTGGCGCTATGAGCGCATCCACAAGATCCGCGAGTCGGTTTCGCACATGCTGGTACTGTTTCCGTTCGAGGAAGAGATCTACCGCAAGGAAGGCATACCGGTCACCTATGTCGGCCATCCGCTGGCCGGCGCGGTGCCGATGCAGCCGGACCGGGCCGCCGCGCGCGCGCGGCTGGGCATCGACCAGAACGCCCGCGTGTTGGCGATCCTGCCAGGCAGCCGCTCGTCGGAAATTCGCCTGTTGGCGCCACGCTTCTTGCAGGCCGCGCAGATCCTGCAAAAGCGCGATCCGGCGTTGCAGTGCATCGTGCCCATGGTCAACGAACAGCGGCGCGCGGAGTTCCAGTCCTTCCTCGAGCAGTACCCGGTGCCGGGCCTGCGCTGCGTCACGGCGCAGGACCTGCATGGCGAAGGCGGCGAACGGCAGGCGCCGGTCGCCTGGTCGGTCATGGAGGCCAGCACCGCGGTGCTGGTGGCCAGCGGCACCGCCACGCTGGAGACGGCGCTGTACAAGCGTCCCATGGTCATCTCCTACGTGCTGTCGCCGTGGATGCGGCGCATCATGGCCTGGAAATCCGGCCAGGAACGCCCCTATCTGCCCTGGGTCGGACTGCCCAACGTGCTGCTGCGCGACTTCGCGGTGCCGGAGCTGCTGCAGGACGACGCCACGCCGGAAAAGCTGGCCGAGGCGACCTGGACGGCTCTGACCGACGAAGCCCTGGGCGCGCGCATCGAGGCGCGCTTCACGGCGCTGCACCAGGACCTGCTGCGCGACACGCCCGCGCTGGCCGCGCGCGCCATCCTCGAGGTCGCCGACGGTGCAGCCTGACCTTTTCGGGGCCACGCCCCAGCCCGAGCAGATCACCGCCGGCGTGGACGAGGCCGGCCGGGGCCCGCTGGCCGGCGCGGTCTACGCCGCCGCCGTGATTCTCGATCCGGCCCGGCCGATCGAGGGCCTGGCCGATTCCAAGGCGCTCAAGCCGGCGCGGCGCGAAGCGCTGGCGCTGGAGATCCGCGAGCGCGCGCTGGCCTGGTTCATCGCCAGCGCCAGCGTCCAGGAGATCGACAGCCTGAACATCCTGCGCGCCACCATGCTGGCGATGCAGCGCGCGGTACAGGGCCTGTCCGTCGCGCCGCAACTGGCGCTGGTGGACGGCAACCAGGCGCCCAAGCTGGGCTGCACGGTGCAGACCGTGATCAAGGGTGACGCCCTGGTGCCGGCGATCTCGGCCGCGTCCATCCTGGCCAAGACCGCCCGCGACGCCGACCTGCTGCGCCTGCACGAGCAGTATCCGCAATATGCCTTCGATCAGCACAAGGGTTACGGCACGGCGCTGCACCTGCGGCTGCTGCGCGAGCATGGCCCCTGCGCCGAACACCGGCGCAGCTTCGCGCCCATCAAGGCCTTCGGCGCCGACGCATGAAACACATCAGTTCCCGCGACAACCCGGCCGTCAAGGCGCTGGTCAAGCTGGCCGGGCTGGCGGGGCGCCGTGGCGCGTCCGTCTTGCTGGACGGCGTGCATCTGTGCCGGGCCTGGCTGGACCATCATGGCCAGCCGGAGCAGGCGGTGTTCGATGCCGAGCGTCTGGACCAGCCCGAACTCGCGGCCCTGGCCGCCGCGCTGCCGTCCGAGCGCTGCCTGGCGCTGGACGCGCGCCTGATGCAATCGCTGGCCAGCGTGGAGAGCGGGCAGGGCGTGGCCTTCGTGGTCGCGCCGCCGGCGCCGGCCTTGCCGGGTGCCGTGGACGAGAATTGCGTGCTGTTCGACCGCATCCAGGATCCGGGCAATGTCGGCACCTTGCTGCGCACCTGCGCGGCGGCCGGCGTCAAGCGCGTGTTCCTGGCCACCGGCACGGCCGCCGCCTGGTCGCCCAAGGTGCTGCGCAGTGGCCAGGGCGCGCATTTCGCGCTGGCGATTCATGAACACGTGGATCTTGCGGCCCTGCTGCCGCGCCTGCGCGCGCCGCTGGTGGCGACGGCGCTGGACGGCGCCAGCGACCTGTACCGCACCGCATTGCCGGCGCGCTGCGCCTGGGTGTTCGGACATGAAGGGCAGGGCGTGGACGCGGGCCTGCTGGCCGCCGCGGCCTTGAAGGTCCGCATCCCGCATGATGCGCAGGCGGTGGAATCGCTGAATGTCGGCGCCGCCGCCGCGATCTGTCTGTTCGAACAACGTCGTCAACATTGGGGAGCGGGCTCATGACGATGCCGCGCATGTCATTCCTGTCATCCGGGCGCGCCTGGCGCGGCCTGGCCGGCGCCGCGGCGCTGGTTGTCCTGGGCGCGTGCGCGTCCGGCCCCGAGCGGGCGGTGCTGGTGCCAGTGGTGTCGGCGGACGCCGCCAACACCCAGGTGCTGTCGCGCGCCGTGACCGGCAAGCTGTCCGACGGTCAGGCCTTCAGGCTGGAAGATGCCTCGCAGTGGCGCAGGGTGGGGGCGCTGGTGCAGGGGGATGTCTATCGCCCGCTGGGCGCGCCGGTGGCGCTGGGCAAGGGCGCGCGCTCGGAGGCCTATCTGGTGGCGTCTTCCGGACGGTTGATCGGGTTCTATTTGCCGGCGGCCAGCGTGTTCCTGCCGCTGTCCGAGTCGCAGGTGCTGCCGTTCTCGCAGCGCCTGTAGGGCGCGATTCGCCTGGCGTGGCGGCCCTGGCGGCCGTCTGGTCGAGCCGCCCCCGCCCGGAGGCGCCGGGCGTCCGGTGGCGTCGTCGCCGGCGTGGCGTTCAGGTCCGGTCCAGGCCCACTTCCTGCAGCACCGTGGTCGAGATTTCCTCGATGGACTTGGTGGTGGTCGACAGCCAGGAAATGCCCTCGCGCCGCATCATGCGCTCGGCCTCGGCGACTTCGTAACGGCATTGCTCCAGCTGCGCGTAGCGGCTGTTCGGACGGCGCTCGTTGCGCACCTCCGCCAGTCGCTCGGGCTGGATCGACAGGCCGAACAGCTTGGCGCGGTGGGGCGCGATGGTGGAGGGCAGCGTGCCGCGCTCGAAATCGTCCGGCGTGAGCGGGAAATTGGCCGCCTTGATCGCATATTGCATGGCCAGGTACAGGCTGGTCGGCGTCTTGCCGCAGCGGGACACGCCCACCAGGATCACGTCGGCCTGGTCCAACTGGTTCACGAACTGCCCATCGTCATGCGCCAGGCTGAAGTTGATGGCGTCGATCCGGTTGCGGTATTTCTCGGAATTGGCCGCCATGTGGGACCGGCCGATGGAATGGCTGGATTTCAGTCCCAGCGCCTGCTCGATATGGCTGACGAAGGTGCCGAACAGGTCCAGGAAAACGCCGTTCGCCTGGCGAACACGGGCCAGGATATCCGGATTGACCAGGGTGCTGAACACAATGGGCGGGACCCCGGCTTCCAGGGCGCTGCGGTCGATGCGCTGGGCCACCTCGGCGGCTTTTTCCAGGGTGTCGACGTAGGGCAGTCGCACGGGCTTGAACTGGACCTCCTCGAATTGTGACAGGACCGACTGGCTGAAGGTCTCGGCGGTGATGCCGGTGCTGTCAGAAACGATGTAGACGGTGCGTGCGATCGGGCTAGATGTCATGTGTAAAAAATTCCAACCGGGCGGATGGCCGGCAGTGCTCCGAAGAGTACAATCAGGCCCCTATATGAGTCACCCCAAGGGCGGTCCAAGGCCAGTTTGGTCAGCGCGTGACGGCAAGGCGAAAGCGCCTTCCATGCATTGACCAAACTCGCTTTCATTCCATTGTAAAAGGTGACTTCAATGTCGTACGTTGTTTTGTTCGAGCAGCTCCGCATGACGGACGTGGACTCGGTAGGAGGCAAGAACGCATCACTAGGCGAAATGATCAGTCAGCTGTCTGGCGCGGGAGTCCGCGTGCCGGGCGGCTTCGCCACGACCGCTGACGCCTTCCGCGACTTCCTCAAGGCCTCCGGCCTGGACAAGCGCATCGCCGAACGCCTGACCACGCTCAATCCTGAAGACGTGCGCGAGCTGGCCAACGCAGGCTCCGAGATCCGCCAGTGGATCGTCGACGCCCCGTTCTCGGCCGAATTCGAGAAGCAGATCCGCGACGCCTTCGCCAAGCTCGACGCCGACGGCAAGGGCTCGTTCGCCGTGCGCTCGTCCGCCACCGCCGAAGACCTGCCCGACGCGTCCTTCGCCGGCCAGCAGGAAACCTTCCTGAACGTGGTCGGCATCGACGACGTGCTGGACAAGATCCGCCACGTGTTCGCCTCGCTCTACAACGACCGCGCCATTTCGTACCGCGTGCACAAGGGCTACGCCCATGCCGACGTGGCGCTGTCGGCCGGCATCCAGCGCATGGTCCGCTCCGACAAGGGCAGCGCCGGCGTGATGTTCACCATCGACACCGAATCGGGCTTCCAGGACGTGGTCTTCATCACCTCGTCCTACGGTCTGGGCGAAACCGTGGTGCAGGGCGCCGTCAACCCCGACGAGTTCTACGTCTTCAAGCCCACGCTGGCCCAGGGTCATTTCCCCATCGTCGGCCGCCGCATCGGCTCCAAGCTGATCAAGATGGAATTCGATCCCGAGCGTCCAGGCGGCCGTGCCGTGCGCACCGTCGACGTGCCGGTGTCGGAGCGCAACCGCTACTCGCTGACCGACGACGAGGTCAACGAGCTGGCCCGCTACGCCGTCATCATCGAAAAGCACTACGGCCGCCCGATGGACATCGAGTGGGGCCGCGACGGCATCGACGGCAAGATCTACATCCTGCAGGCCCGTCCCGAGACGGTGAAGTCGCAGCAGGGCGCCAATGACGTGCAGCAGCGCTACCGCCTGAAGGCCACCGGCCAGGTCCTGATCACCGGCCGCGCGATCGGCCAGAAGATCGGCGCCGGTCCGGTGCGCGTGGTCGGCGACATCTCCGACATGGACAAGGTGCAGCCCGGCGACGTGCTGGTCACCGACATGACCGACCCCAACTGGGAGCCGGTGATGAAGCGCGCCGCCGCCATCGTCACCAACCGCGGCGGCCGCACCTGCCACGCCGCCATCATCGCGCGCGAGCTGGGCATCCCGGCCGTGGTCGGTTGCGCCAACGCCACCGACGTGCTGAAGGAAGGTCAGGCGGTCACCGTGTCTTGCGCCGAGGGCGACGAAGGCCGCATCTATGACGGCCTGATCGAGACCGAAGTGGAAGAAGTGCGCCGCGGCGACATGCCTCCGATCGACGTCAAGATCATGATGAACGTCGGCAACCCGCAGCTGGCCTTCGACTTCGCCCAGATCCCCAACAGCGGCGTCGGCTTGGCCCGCCTGGAATTCATCATCAACAACAACATCGGCATCCACCCCAAGGCGGTGCTGGACTACCCGAACGTGGATGGCGAGCTGAAGAAGGCGGTCGAATCGGCCGCCCGCGGCCACGCCAGCCCACGCGCCTTCTTCGTCGAGAAGATGGCCGAGGGCGTGGCCACCATCGCGGCGGCCTTCTATCCGAAGCCCGTGATCGTGCGCATGTCGGACTTCAAGTCCAACGAGTACCGCAAGCTGGTCGGCGGCTCGCGCTACGAACCCGAGGAAGAGAACCCCATGCTCGGCTTCCGCGGCGCGTCGCGCTACATCGCCGAGGACTTCGCCGAGTGCTTCCGCATGGAATGCGAAGCCCTCAAGAAGGTGCGCGATGAGATGGGCCTGACCAACGTCGAGATCATGGTGCCCTTCGTGCGTACCCTGGGCCAGGCGGACAAGGTGGTCAAGCTGTTGGCCGCGCACGGTCTGGCGCGCGGCGAGAACGGCCTGCGCCTGGTGATGATGTGCGAGGTGCCGTCCAACGCCATCCTGGCCGATGAGTTCCTGCAGTACTTCGACGGCTTCTCCATCGGTTCGAACGACATGACCCAGCTGACGCTGGGCCTGGACCGCGATTCGGGCATGGAGCTGCTGGCGGCCGACTTCGACGAGCGCGACGAGGCGGTGAAGTTCATGCTGCGCCGCGCGATCAAGGCTTGCCTGGACGCCGGCAAGTACGTCGGCATCTGCGGCCAGGGTCCCAGCGATCACCCGGACTTCGCCCAGTGGCTGAAGGACGAGGGCATCCTGTCCATGTCGCTGAACCCGGACACCGTGGTCGACACCTGGCAGCGTCTGGCCAGGAACTGATCGGCCGCGCTTGGCCTGAAAAACCCCCGCGCCCGCAAGGGCGCGGGGGTTAATGAGATGGTCAGCCCGATCCCCACGAAGCGGTACGCTGAGTGGGGATTGTTCTTTTTGGGAGACCTCTCATGAGCACCGTCACGCTGATTGGCATCGATCTGGGCAAACACAGCTTCCATCTGCATGGGCAGGACGCGGCCGGCAG
>NZ_JCBANH010000028.1:0-69319 GCF_059760925.1 Achromobacter sp. 1011791174 | reverse complement strand
CTGCCCCCGCCGCCGCGCAGCCCCGCCCACACGCTTGCGCCTTTCCCGCCTCGCGGGTAAATTGTTGACAATTATTCGAGACAAGCCCGCCAATTCCGCATTTCGCTCGCCAATTCGAGCCAGATTGTCGACACCATGAGCCAGATCCTCACGCTCCCGAACGCCGCGCCAGGCGATGGCGAAACGCTGTCGGACCAGATCTTCAAGAAGATCCAGGCCGCCATCGTCAAGGGCGAGATGGCCCCGGGCAGCAAGATTTCCGAACCCGAGCTGGCCCGCATCCATGGCGTCAGCCGTGGCCCGCTGCGCGAGGCGCTGCACCGCCTGGAAGGCCAGAGGCTGCTGGTGCGCGTGCCGCACGCCGGCGCGCGGGTGGTGTCGCTGAGCCAGCAGGAACTGTGCGAGCTGTACGAAATCCGTGAATCGCTCGAAGGCATGGCCTGCCGCCTGGCCGCCGAGCGCATGCCGGCCGCCGAGGTGCAGGAATTGCGCCGCGTGCTGGAAGCGCACGAGCGCGACGAGGCATTCCAGGCGGGCCTGGGCTACTACCAGCAGGAGGGCGACTACGACTTCCACTACCGCATCGTCAAAGGCAGCGGCAACCAGATGCTGTTCCGCATGCTGTGCGACGAGCTCTACCAGCTCGCGCGCATGTACCGCATCCAGTACTCGACCACGCCCAACCGCCCCCGGCAGTCCTTTGCCGAACACCACCGCATTCTCGACGCCATCGCCGACCGCGATGGCGAGCTGGCTGAACTCCTGATGCGCCGCCACATCCGCGCATCCCGTCTCAACATCGAACAACAGATCGCCCAGGGCAACCTCCGGCGTACCGAGGCATGATGAACAAATCCTATCGCAAGCCCCTGCCGGGCACCCGCCTGGACTACTTTGATGCGCGCGCCGCCGTCGAGGCCATCGCGCCCGGCGCCTATGACGGCCTGCCGTACACCTCGCGCGTGTTGGCGGAAAACCTTGTGCGCCGCTGCGAGCCGTCGCAGCTGACGGACGCGCTCAAGCAGCTGATCGAGCGCCGCCGCGACCTGGACTTCCCCTGGTATCCGGCGCGCGTGGTCTGTCATGACATCCTGGGCCAGACCGCGCTGGTCGATCTGGCCGGCCTGCGCGACGCCATCGCCGACAAGGGCGGCGATCCGTCCAAGGTCAACCCGGTGGTGCCGGTGCAGCTGATCGTGGACCACTCGCTGGCCGTGGAATACGGCGGCGACGACCCCGACGCCTTCGCCAAGAACCGCGCCGTCGAAGACCGCCGCAACGAAGACCGCTTCCATTTCATCGACTGGACCAAGCAGGCCTTCCGCAACATCGACATCGTGCAGCCCGGCAACGGCATCATGCACCAGATCAACCTGGAACGCATGTCGCCGGTGGTCCACGCGCAGGACGGCGTGGCCTACCCCGACACGCTGGTCGGCACCGACAGCCACACCCCGCACGTGGACGCGCTGGGCGTGATCGCCATCGGCGTGGGCGGCCTGGAAGCCGAAAACGTGATGCTGGGCCGCGCGTCCTGGATGCGCCTGCCCGACATCATCGGCGTGGAGCTGTCCGGCCGTCCCGGCCCCGGCATCACCGCCACCGACGTGGTGCTGACGCTGACCGAATTCCTGCGCAAGGAAAAGGTCGTGGGCGCCTACCTGGAGTTCTACGGCGCCGGCGCCGCCGCGCTGACGCTGGGCGATCGCGCCACCATCTCGAACATGGCGCCCGAGTACGGCGCCACCGCCGCGATGTTCGCCATCGACCAGCAGACCATCGACTATCTGCGCCTGACCGGCCGCGAGGACGAACAGATCGCGCTGGTCGAGACCTACGCCAAGACCGCCGGCCTGTGGGCCGACAGCCTGGCGCAGGCGCGCTACGAGCGCGTGCTGCGCTTCGACCTGTCCACCGTGGTGCGCACGCTGGCCGGCCCGTCCAACCCGCACCGCCGCCTGCCGGTCGCGGACCTGGCCGAGCGCGGCATCGCCGGCAAGGTCGAGAACCAGCCCGGCCTGATGCCCGACGGCGCCGTCATCATCGCCGCCATCACCAGCTGCACCAACACCAGCAACCCGCGCAACGTGATCGCCGCCGGCCTGCTGGCGCGCAACGCCAACCGCGCCGGGCTCACGCGCAAGCCCTGGGTCAAGAGCTCGCTGGCGCCCGGCTCCAAGGCCGTCGCGCTGTACCTGGACGAAGCCGGCCTGACCACGGAGCTGGAACAGCTGGGCTTCGGCGTGGTCGCCTTCGCCTGTACCACGTGCAACGGCATGTCCGGCGCGCTCGATCCCAAGATCCAGCAGGAGATCATCGACCGCGACCTCTATTCCACCGCCGTGCTGTCGGGCAACCGGAACTTCGACGGCCGCATCCATCCCTACGCCAAGCAGGCCTTCCTGGCGTCGCCGCCCCTGGTGGTGGCCTACGCCATCGCCGGCACCATCCGTTTCGACATCGAGCGCGACGTGCTGGGCACGGACGCCAGCGGCCGCGAGATCCGGCTCAAGGACATCTGGCCCACCGACGCCGAAATCGACGCCGTGGTCAAGGCCGCCGTCAAGCCCGAGCAGTTCCGCAAGGTCTACGCGCCCATGTTCGGCATCCAGGACGAGCGCCGCGCCGCCGTCGATCCGCTGTACCCCTGGCGCCCGCAGAGCACCTACATCCGCCGCCCGCCGTACTGGGAAGGCGCGCTGGCCGGCGCGCGCACGCTGCGCGGCATGCGCCCGCTGGCCGTGCTGGGCGACAACATCACCACCGACCACCTGTCGCCGTCCAACGCCATCCTGATGGACAGCGCCGCCGGCGAATACCTGCACAAGATGGGCCTGCCGGAAGAGGACTTCAATTCCTACGCCACCCATCGCGGCGATCACCTGACCGCGCAGCGCGCCACCTTCGCCAACCCCAAGCTGTTCAATGAAATGGTGAAGAACGCCGACGGCACGGTGCGACAGGGCTCGCTGGCCCGCGTCGAGCCGGAAGGCCAGGTCATGCGCATGTGGGAAGCCATCGAGACCTACATGGACCGCAAGCAGCCGCTGATCATAGTGGCCGGCGCCGACTACGGCCAGGGCTCGTCGCGCGACTGGGCCGCCAAGGGCGTGCGCCTGGCCGGCGTGGAAGCCATCGTGGCCGAGGGCTTCGAGCGCATCCACCGCACCAACCTGATCGGCATGGGCGTGCTGCCGCTGGAGTTCAAGCCCGGCGTCAATCGCAAGACGCTGTCGCTGGACGGCACCGAGACCTACGACGTGATCGGCGAGCGCAAACCGCGCGCCGACCTGACGCTGGTCATCCACCGCGCCAATGGCGAAACCGTGCAGGCCGCGGTGACCTGCCGCCTGGACACGGCCGAGGAAGTCTCCATCTACGAAGCCGGCGGCGTGCTGCAGCGCTTCGCCCAGGACTTCCTGGAAGCCGAATCGGCCGGCGCGGCCAAGCAGGCCGGCTGAGGCCAGGCCACGGCTGGCGGGCGCCCGACCCCGGCGCGCCCGCCTCCCCCGATCAACCCGACAGACCCCGAGGACCGCGACATGGCCCACGCTCCCCAGACCAAGATTGCCGCCACCTACATGCGCGGCGGCACCAGCAAAGGCGTGTTCTTCAAGCTGGACGACCTGCCCGAATCGGCGCGCGCGCCCGGCGCCGCGCGCGACGCGCTGCTGATGCGCGTGATCGGCAGCCCCGACCCCTACGGCAAGCAGATCGACGGCATGGGCGCGGCCACCTCCAGCACCAGCAAGACCGTCATCATCGGCAAGAGCAGCCGCCCCGGCCACGACGTCGACTACCTGTTCGGCCAGGTCTCCATCGACCAGGCCTTCGTCGACTGGAGCGGCAACTGCGGCAACCTGTCGGCCGCCGTCGGCCCCTTCGCCATCACCAACGGCCTGGTCGACCCGGCCCGCGTGCCGCGCGACGGTATCGCCACCATCCGCATCTGGCAGGCCAATATCGGCAAGACCATCATCGCCCACGTGCCGATGACGAACGGCGAAGTGCAGGAAACCGGCGACTTCGAGCTTGACGGCGTGACCTTCCCCGCCGCCGAGCTGCAGCTGGAATTCATGGACCCGGCCGAGGACGGCGACGGCGGCTCGATGTTCCCAACCGGCAAGCTGGTGGACGACCTGGACGTGCCGGGCGTGGGCACCTTCAAGGCCACCATGATCAACTCCGGCATTCCCACCATCTTCCTGGACGCCGAGGCGCTGGGCTACACCGGCGCCGAACTGCAGGAAGACATCAACGGCGACGCCGCCGCGCTGGCGCGCTTCGAGGCCATCCGCGCCCACGGCGCGCTGCGCATGGGCCTGATCAAGTCGCTGGAAGAGGCCGCGTCCCGCCAGCACACGCCCAAGGTCGCCTTCGTCGCGCGCCCGCGCGACTACGTGGCTTCCAGCGGCAAGAAGATCGGCGCGGGCGACGTGGACGTGCTGGTGCGCGCGCTGTCCATGGGCAAGCTGCACCACGCCATGATGGGCACCGCCTCAGTCGCCATCGCCACGGCGGCGGCCGTGCCCGGCACGCTGGTCAACCAGGCCGCCGGCGGCGGCGAGCGCGACCAGGTCTGCTTCGGCCACCCCTCGGGCACGCTGCGCGTCGGCGCGCAGGCGCAGTTGGTGGACGGCGAATGGAAGGTCACCAAGGCCATCATGAGCCGCAGCGCCCGCATCCTGATGGAAGGTCGCGTGCACGTGCCTCGCGCAGGCTTCTGATCCTCGGGAAAAAATCGTCCCCGCCCGCGCCCGGCAAGAGGCGCGCAATTCCCGGCATCCTCGCGGGCCGGGCGAGGCGGGCCTCGTGCCCGCCCCGGCTATGCGTCGCGCGTCCTACAGATAGGACAGCGTGACGACATAGTGCCTGGTCTTGCCCTGCGCGCCTTCACGCGCCGGCAGCGGATCCACGCGCACCTGCACATGCCTGGCGCTGCGCGTGGACGCTTTCACAGGCTGGCCCGCGGCGCGTGCCCGCTCGGCTTCGCACTCGACGCTGACCTGCAGGCTGCCCGGACGCGTCCTGGGCGAGCAGCTCGCGGGCTCCACGATGGCGCCGTAAAAACGGATCTCTCCGCCCTGGGCATGGACCGTTGAGACAGCGCCGGCGACGCTGAGGAGCAAGACCGGTAGACAACGAAGTGGCGTAATCATGGCGCCTCCTGACAACGAAGCGCCGGCATTCGAAACCGGCCGGCCTTCATTGTCTTAACGACCTACGCACATCGAATTTAATGGCCTGTCCTAGGACTATGCGCCTGAGACTTTCCCTTAATTGCGCCGCAATAGCGCTGCCGGAAATGGCGCGCACGAACGACATCACGGTGCCGACCATGCACCGCAACACACTGGGTGGGATCGAGGTTCGAGGCTATTTTTCGGCCTGCTGCGCCGCACTAGAGACTATTACGTCGAATTGCCGATCCAGTCCGTCCAATGCCTGCTGTATGTGCAAACGGCGCGCTTTGATCCAGGCATCCTGCTCCGCCAGGCGCGCGTCCGCGTCCTTCAGCATGCGCGCCATCTCGGCGGGCTGAGGGCCGCCGAGGGTGGCGCGGCTGTTCACGATGGCCACCGGATCCAGCGCGGCGCGGAACTCGGCCTCGCTCATCGGCAGCTCGGTCCCGTACTTGGAATCCTTCTGCGACTCGGCATAGATGCGGCGCGCCTCGGCGTAGGGAAAGTCCAGCGGCTTGATGCCGTGGGTCTTGGCATAAGCCACGACTTCCGACGCGAAATGATGACCATCGCGGAACGGCAGCTTGTACTTGCGCATCAGCAGGTCCGCCAGCTCCTGCGAGGCGGTCCAATCGCTGTTCAGCTCCTCCAGCGCACGATCCGGGCTGATGACCAGGGCCTTGAGCACGCGGTCCCAGCGCTTGAGCGCCGCGATGCCGCTGTCCACCATCGCCGAATTCTGCTTCACGTCCTTCGGATCGCTCATGCCCGGCGTGATGTTGTGCGTCTGCAGGAGCGGCCCCATCGCCAGCGTCAGCGCCGTGGACGCATCGCTGCGCGTGTCGTTGAGCAGGCCCGGGTTGCGCTTCTGCGGCATGGCGCTGGACACGTAGGTATTGCCGCCGCCCTCTTCCAGCAGAATCCACGGGCGCGACTGCGCGTACTGCGTCAAGACGTCCTCGACGAAGTTGCCGGTGCGCAGCGCGATGCTGGCGACGATCGATGCCACCTCCACCGGCTGGTCCATGGACGAGATCTGCGCGGCGTCGTAGGCGTTGTCCACCAGCGCCTCGAAGCCCAGATAGCGCGCCATGCGCTCGCGGTCCAGCGGCCAGCTGGTGCCATTGAGCACCGTGGTGCCCATCGGCGAGCGGTCGATGCGGACATACGCCTCGCGGATGCGCTGCGCATCGCGCTGCAGCCCCGCCGCCTGCCCCAGCAGGTAGTGGCCGTAGCTGTTGGGCTGCGCGGCCACGCCGTTGGTGTAGTTGGGCACGATGGTGGCGGCATGGCGGCCTGCCAGCGCCACCAGCGTCGCGCTGGTCTGGTTCAGCTGATCGGCCAGTTCCAGCAGCTTGTCGCGCAGGATGGCGCTGCGGTAGGTGGCGTGCATGTCCTGGCTGGAACGCCCGGCATGCAACAGGGTCACGTCCTCGCCCGCCGCCTTGATCAGCAGCGGCTCGAACGAGATCACCGTCGACGGCCTCCTGGCGCCGGGCTGGGCGCCCGCCTCGAGCACCTTGGCCAGCCCCGCCGCCAGCCTCGGCGCCATGCGCTTGTCGAGCAGGCCCTGGTCGGTATTGATGACCAGCGTGGCCTTGTTGATCTCGCCGAGCCAATAGAAGGGATCGCGTTGCTGGACGGGTTTGGACTCGGTCTGCGCGCTCGCGCAGGCAGCGGTCAGGACGAGCGCAAGCGCAAGGACGGGGCGTGTGAACATGGCGGTCTCGGCGAAGGCAATGCCGGCCAGTGTAGTCAGCCCCGGGCTTGCGCGACATCCAGGCTTGCGCTTATACGCAGATCCTGTCGGCCGCGCGAAAGCGCGTCTTTCTCAGGCGGGCGGCGGGGCGCCGTCCTCGGTCGGCCAGTAATAGGAATCCGGCGTGTTGCGCGCGCCGAAGATGGCCTGCCCCACGCGCACCACGGTGGCGCCTTCCTCGATGGCGATTTCATAGTCGCCCGACATGCCCATCGACAGCTCGTCCAGCCCGACGCCGGCGGGCGCGTCCTGGCGCAGCCGGTCGCGCAGCGTGCGCAGCAGCACGAAACACTGGCGCACGCGCCCGGCCTCGGCCGAGAACAGCGCCAGCGTCATGAAGCCGCGCACCCGCAAGCCGGAATAGGCCGGCATCTGCCGCAGGAAGGCCGCGGCCTCGTCGGGCTGCAGGCCGTACTTGCTGGCCTCGCCCGAGGTATTGATCTGCACATACACGTCCAGCGCGCGGCCCTCGGCCTGCAGGCGGCGGTCCAGCGCCTCGGCCACGCGCAGGCTGTCCAGCGCCTGGAACTCGGCCGCGTAGCGCGCCACCAGCTTGGCCTTGTTGGTCTGCAGATGGCCGATGACCGACCAGCGCAGGTCCGTCAGGTCGGCCATGGCCTCCCATTTGCGCGACACCTCCTGCAGCTTGTTCTCGCCCAGGTAGCGGCAGCCAGCCTGGTAGGCCAGGCGGATGCGCGCCTCGTCCACCGTCTTGCTCACCGGCAGCAGGCGCACGCTGTCCGGCGCGCGCCCGGCGCGGCGGGCCGCGTCGGCGATGCGCTGGTTGACCGTGGCCAGGTTGCGGCGGAAATCCTCCACCGACTCGGCGCGCGGCCAGCGGCCGTGCTGGTCATGCTGGGTCTGGGTTTGCACGGGCGCGCCGCCCGCCTCCTGATCGATTGCTTCGCTCATGCCTGAACCTCGCGCATCGAAGCGGCGCGTTCCTGGCGTCGCTTCATTTTTGTCATAGGTCAAATATTATCACGCACGACGAACCGCGATGCATGAATGACATGACGCCAACGCGGGCCTGTTCCGGCGCGTGCGCCGGCTGCGTTACTCTCTCTGCCTCACGCGCGCCGCGCCCACCGGGCCGGCCGCCCCACTTCCGTCGCTGGACGCCGAATGAACTACCTGCTGTGGTCGCTTCCCATGCTCGTCATCGCCGGCGCGATCGCCATCGCGCGGCTGAACGCCACGCAGGCCGCCGCGCTGGGACTGCTGGCCACGGTGCCCGTGGCCATCTACGCCGGCGACACGGCCTTCGGCGGCGCGCAGCTGGCCCTGGCGCTGGAACGCGGCGCCTGGATCGGCGCCACCATCGCGCCCTACATCCTGGGCGGACTGCTGTTCTGGCAAGCAGCCGCGCACGGCGCCAGCGCGCCTGCGGACGGCGGCGCGGCAAGCCCCGCCGATGCCCGCGACCGGCGTCGCCTGCTGTTCTTCGCCTGTTTCCTGGTCGGCCCTTTCGCCGAGGCGGCCACCGGCTTCGGCGTGGGCATGCTGGGCACCGTCGCGCTGCTGCGCGGCCAGCGCATCGCGCCGCGCCACCTGATGGTCTTCGCGCTGTTGAGCCAGACGCTGATCCCCTGGGGCGCGATGAGCAGCGGCACGCTGCTGGCCTCGGCCTATGCGCGCATGACCGGCACGGAACTGGCGCTATATGCGATGGTTCCCACCGCCGCGCTGATGGCGCTGGTATGGCTGCCGCTGTATTGGCGCACCGCCAGCCGGGCCGGTTTCGATCCGCAAAGCGGTGGCAAGACCACGGAGCGCCTGCGCGAGGCCGGCTGGATCGCGGCCGCGCTGGCCCTGCTCGCCGCGTTCACCGCCTGGCTCGGCCCCGAGACCGCGCTGCTGGCCTCTTACGGCCCGCTGATCACGCTGCGCTATCTGCTGGACCGCCGGCCGGACCGCCGCGCTTTCGCCGCGACCGCGCGCCGCATGCTGCCCTATGCCGCGCTGATCGCGGCGCTGGCGCTGACACGCCTGGTTCCGGAATGGCGGGCCGCTCTGGCGGCCGTCGGCCGTGTCGCCCCCTACGCCGATCTGCCGGCCTGGTCGCCGCTGCTGCATGCCGGCTCCTGGCTGATCGCGGCCGGCGTGTTGACCGCCGCGCTGCGCGGCCAGGCCGCCCGGCTGCCGAGCGAGGCGCGCGCCGCCTGGACCACCGGCCGCCACGCCGTGATGACCGTTTTCCTGTTCGCCATGATGGCCGAGATCCTGGCCGCCGCCGGCATCTCCCAGGCCTTCGCGCGCGGCATGTTCGACGCGCTGGGCCAGGGCGCCGTGGTCGTCGCGCCGCTGTTCTCGGCCGCCTTCGGCGTGCTGACCAACAGTGGCAACATGCCCAACAGCCTGTTCATGCCGGCGCAGACCGCCATCGCCGTGCAGGCCGGCCTGAGCGTGCCGGCGGTGGCCGCGCTGCAACATGTCAGCGGCACCGCCATGAGCCTGTTCTCGCCGGTGCGCATGTCGATCGCGGCCAACCTGGCCGAAGGCCGTGGCGAGGAACGCAAGGTCTATGCGGCGCTGCTGCCCTGCGCGCTGGCCGCGCTGGCGCTGTTGCTGCTGATGGCGCTGGCGATCGTGCTGTCGCCCCGGCATTGAGCGGCAAGCCGCGCACAACACCTGCAAGCCCGCCGCGTCGCCAGCCGCGTTAGTCCCGATCGCGCGGCCGGCAAGCAGCCCGTATCATCGCCGGGTCCGCACAAGAGCACGAGGGGAACGGGATGGAAACCATGGACAGGCAGCTGCGCTATTTCATCTGCATCGCGGAACTGGGGTCCCTGTCCCGCGCGGCCGACGCGCTGGACCAGACGCAATCGGGACTGAGCCGGCAGCTGGCCACGCTGGAGGCCCGCATCGGCCAACCGCTGTTCCTGCGCACCGGGCGCGGCGTGGAGCTGACCGAGGCCGGCAAGCTGCTCTACGACGCCACCCAGCCGGCCTATCGCGGCATCGACCTGGCGGTCGAACGCATGCGGCACCAGGGCGTAACGCAGGGCACGCTGCGACTGGCCGCCGTGCACACCCTCAGTTACTACTACACCGCCGATCTGGTGGCCGGCTTCGTCAGCGCGCATCCCTCGGTGAACCTGTCCATCATGGGCCGCAGCTCGCCCGAAGTGGTGGCCCTGGTGGAAAGCGGCAAGGCCGACCTGGGCCTGGTCTACGACTCGGCGGTGGATTCCGGCACGCTGGAATCCTGTCCCCTGTTCGACGACGACATGGCGCTCATCGTGCGCCACGACAGTGCGCTGTCCGGCCCGCAGGACCTGGCCGCGCTGTCGCTGCGGCTGGTCGGCTTCCCGCCGCACTACGCGCTGCGCCGCATGATCCAGAGCGCCGGCCTGCAACCGGATTTCGCCGCCGAGGCCGAGACCATCGACGCCATGCTCAGGCTGGTGTCCTCGGGTGTGGGCGACTGCATCCTGCCCGCCCGCATTCCGGACAAGCTGCTGGACGACTACGGCCTGCGCAAGCTGCCGGTGACCCGGCCGCTGCTGCGCCGCCGCGTGGTGGCGGTGACGCAGGCGGGCAAGCCGCGCACGCCCTTGCTCAAGGAATTCCTGAGCCGCGTCGAACAGCTGGCCGGCGAGCTGCGCGGCGGCGCCCCGGCATAGCTGCTATGAGCTGAGGTGCATGGCTGCCGGCGGCGGCCCTCTCCACAATACGGTCAGGTTGCGCGCATGCCGCGCCAACACAGAACCATAAAACGGAGACGCCCCGCATGAACCCCGCCGCCCTCAGGGAAAAATCGTATTTCGACCAGCGCGCCACGCAGGAGATGCAGCAGCACCTGCGCGCCGTGCCCCGCAGCATCCAGGAGACCATGGCGCATGCCTGCCGCATCCTGGCGATGACAGAACAGGAGGCCGGACTGGCCGGCCAGATCAGCGTGCGCTCTGAACGCCCCGGCGCCTACTGGACGCTGCGCTTCGGCCTGGGCTTCGACGAGGCCACGCCCGCTGATTTCATCGAAGTCGACCGCGACCTGCACACGCTCACCGGCGAGGGCATGGCCAACCCCGCCACGCGCTTTCACCTGTGGGTGTACGAGGCGCGGCCCGACGTGCAATCCATCATCCACACCCACTCGCCCTGGGCCTCGGCGCTGGCCGCCGCGCGCCAGCCGCTGGTGATCGCGCAGATGGACATGACGCCGCTGCACGACGACTGCGCCTTCCTGGGCGAATGGCCCGGCGTGCCGATCGCCGACCAGGAAGGCGTGCTGATCTCCGAGGCACTGGGCGCCAAGCGCGCCATCATCCTGGCGCACCACGGCTATCTGACCGCCGGCGCGTCCTGCGAGGAAGCGACCTATCTGTCGGTCTACCTGGAGCGCGCGGCGCGCATGCAGATCCGCGCCCAGGCCTTCGGCCCGCTCACGCCGGTGGATGACGCGCTGGCCCGCGAGGCGCACGACTACCTGCTCAAGCCAGCCATCGTGCGCGCCACCTTCGACTACTGGGTCCGCCAGACGCGCGGCATCCCCGCCCTGCCGGCCTGAGCGCCGTCCCTTTCGCACTCTTTCAAGGACGTCGCCATGACTACGCCTGCAAAGCAGGCGGCGCGCTCGCGCCGCCATTACGTCACGGCCGGGCTGGCCAGCATGATGGGCACCACCATCGAGTGGTATGACTTTTTCCTGTACGGCACCGCCGCGGCCCTGGTCTTCAACAAGATCTTCTTTCCCGCCATCGATCCCATCAGCGGCACCCTGGCCGCCTTCGCCACCTATTCCGTCGGCTTCTTCGCCCGCCCGCTGGGCGGCGTGGTGTTCGGCCACTTCGGCGACGAGGTCGGACGCAAGTCCATGCTGCTCATCACGCTCTTCATGATGGGCATCCCCACCATCCTGATCGGCCTGATCCCCTCCTACGACAGCATCGGCTACTGGGCCGCCGTGCTGCTGGTGCTGATGCGCTTCCTGCAGGGCGTGGCGGTCGGCGGCGAATGGGGCGGCGCCATCCTGATGGCCGTCGAGCACGCGCCCGAAGGCAAGAAGGGCTTCTTCGGCAGCCTGCCGCAGACCGGCGTGGCGCCGGGCCTGATCCTGTCTTCGCTGGCCATGGGCGCGGTCGCCGCGCTGCCCGAGGCAGACATGCTGTCCTGGGGCTGGCGCATTCCGTTCCTGGCCAGCGTGGTGCTGCTGCTGGTGGGCTGGTTCATCCGCGCCAAGGTCGCCGAATCGCCCGACTTCGAGCGCATGCGCGAACAGGGCGACAAGGTCGAGGTGCCGGCGCTGGTGGTGCTGCGCCGCTATCCGCGCGAAGTGCTGATCGTGGTCGGCGGCCGGCTGGCCGAAGTGACCTGGTTCTACACCGTGGTCACCTTCTCGCTGGCCTACGCCACCGGCACGCTGGGCATCCCGCGCGCCACCATGCTGGACGCCACCGTCTGGGGCGCGACGCTGGCGCTGTTCACCATGCCGCTGTGCGGCGTGCTGGGCGACCGCATCGGTTTCAAGTGGATCTTCATGGCCGGCGCGGCGGGCATCCTGCTGTTCGCGCCCATGTTCTTCTCGATGCTGCAGACGCGCGATCCCGCCACCGTCACGACGGCGGTCGCCGTGGCGGTGGGCCTGGTCTACGCCGCGCTGTACGGCCCGCAAGGCGGCCTGTTCTCGGCCCAGTTCCCGCCCGAGGTGCGCTACAGCGGCATCTCGCTGGCGGTGCAGGTGTCGGGCGCCATCGGCGGCGGACTGGCGCCGCTGGTCGCCACGTCGCTGCTGGCCTACGGCGGCGGCGACCCGCGCTACATTGTCTGGTACCTGAGCGCGCTGGGCCTGGTCGCCATCGCCAGCGCGTTCTTCATGCACCGGCCCACGCGCTTCGCGCTGCCGGCCGGCGCCCGCCTGGAGGCCCGCCCATGAAACCGTCGCACCTCGACTACTACTTCTGGCTGAATTCCGACTGGGCCTACCTGGGCGCCGACCGCCTGGAGGCGCTGGCGCGGCGCCAGAACGTGGCCATCCGCTACAAGCCCGTCGACCTGCCCGACGTCTACGCGCGCACCGGCGGCGTGCTGCTGGGCCAGCGCTCGCGGGAACGGCAGGACTACCGCGTCGCCGAGCTGCGCCGCTGGTGCCGCAAGCTGGGCATCCCCGTCAACCCGCACCCCGCCCATATGTGCCCGAACGCCGACCAGGCCTCGCGCCTCGTGATCGCGGCGGACCTGCAGGGGCTGCCGGTGGCGGCGCTGTACAAGGCCATCCTTCATGCCGAGTGGTGCGAGGACCGCGATATATCGTCTGAACCCACGCTGCGCGAGATCGCGGCCGCGCAGGGGCTGGACGCCGACGCCCTGCTGCGCGCGGCGGCCGCGCCGGACGTCGAGCGGCGCTACCGCCAGTACACCGACGAGGCGGTGGCCGCCGGCGCGTTCGGCTCGCCGTCGTATGTCTATGCCGGCGAGCTGTTCTGGGGCCAGGACCGGCTGGAGATGCTGGAAGAGGCGATCGCGGCGGCGTGACGCGGGATCCCGTGGCAGCGCGTGACGCTGCTCCATGCGATTCCCTGCTCAGGCGATGCTCTGGCGCAGGTCCCGCGCCAGCTGCGCGCACTGTTCCGGCTCGATATCGGAAAGAGTCACGCGCAGCCCGGGTACGGGATCCTGCACGCAGAAGGCCTCGCCATGGCGCAGCAGCCAGCCTCGCCGCGCCATGGCCAGCGCCACGGCCTGATCGTCCGCCGGCAGCGGAATCCACAGATTGAGTCCATCGCCCTGCGCCGCATGCGGCAGGCCCTGCGCGCGCAGCGCGTCTTCCAGGGCGGCGCGGCGGCGCACGTAGTCCTCGCGCGCCCGCGCCATCAATTGCGCCACCTCGGTCTGGCCCAGCGCCGCCTCGACCATGTCCTGCAAGACATGGCTGACCCAGCTGGTGCCCGAGGCCAGCCGCAAGCGCAGCTGCCGCGACGTGGCCGCGTCGCTGGCCACCAGCGCCACGCGGATGTCCGGCCCCAGCGCCTTGGTCAACGAGCGCACCAGCGCCCAGCGCGGCGCGCCCGTGGGCAGCGCCGAATGATAGGCTGCGTTGGACAGCAGCGCGAAATGATCATCCACGATGGCCAGGACCTGCGGATGGCGCGCCAGCACCCTCGCCAGCGCCCGCGCGCGCTTCTCGCTCAGGCTGCATCCCGTGGGGTTGTGCGCGCGCGGCGTGATCAGCACCGCCCTCGCGCCCTTTTCCAGCGCGGCTTCCAGCGCCCGGGGCAACATGCCCTCGTCGTCCATCGCCACGCCGATCGCCGCCATCCCGGCCGAGCGCAGCGTATTGATGCTGCTGAGAAAGCAGGGATTCTCGACCGCCACCTTGTCGCCCGGCACCAGGTGCGAGACCAGCAAGCGCTCGATCGCGTCCACCGCCCCGTGCGTCACGTTGATGTCGAACAGCCCCGGACAATCCGGCGCCAGCCAGCCGCGCCCGTAGGTCTCCAGGCCCGGATTGACCGTCGGCTCGCCGTAGAGCCGGGGCCGGTACGGTCGGGCGGCGAACGCCCGCGCCATGTCCGGCAGCCATTCCCGCCGGGGATTGCCGCTGGCCAGATCGGTCAGCGGCGTATCGGGCAAGGCGCCTTCCTGCTCGCCCGCGCCGTAGGGATCGCGGATCACCGTGCCCAGCCGCCCCTGCGTCAACGCGATGCCGGCGGCCGCCAGCCGCTTGTACGCCGCCGCCACGGTATTGCGGTTGATGTCGAGTTCCGCCGCCAGCTCGCGCACCGGCGGCAGCGCCTGGCCCGGCAACAACTGCTGCGACTGCACCAGCGCGCGCACGCAGTCCACGATCTGGGCAGCGGTCTTTCCTTGTATCTTCATATCGTCCCAGGACAATAGGGCTGATTGGCTGGCCATTTTGCCAGACAGGAAAGTCCGATGCCGGAGTGTGGCACGATAGACGACTGCGGCAAAATGCGGACGCCCCCCGCCGCCCGGCCTATCCCTTCCAGAGTTTGATCAGCGCGCGGCGCGCATGCCGACTGCCTGCCGGGACTCAGTCGGAGAGCTTCTGCGCCTGCGTCTCCTCTACCTGCCGCCCCGCCTTGTCTATGCTCTCCCAGGACTTGCACTGCACGCTGGAGTGTTCCCCGGCCGGGTACTGGACGCAGTCCATCCCCACCTTGGCCCTGCCGTCCCGGAACGGAAAGGCAAAATCATAGCGGGCGGGAATCACCACCTTCAGGGCTTCATCGTGGAACCCCATCTTGCCGTTCTCCACGTGACGCGCCAGCCCGTCCTGGAAAAAGTCCGGACCATTGTCGTAGATGAACGGGCGCAGCACCGGGCGATCCTGGCGGTCCACGTAGACCAGGCCTTGCTCGTCCACGGCCAGCGTATGGCCATGGACGTCGTAGCTCGGCGGCGCGTCATCCTGCTCCTGCGCCGGCCAGTATTGCAGCGCCTGCGCCGGCCCCAGGGCCGCGCCCAGCAGAATCGCGCCGATGACGCGGCGTTTCACATGCATTCTTTTCTCCTTGGCCGCGCGCTTGCGCCGCGCGCCGGCCCGCTTCAACTCCATTCGAACGTCAGCAGGGCCACGCGGGTCTGCGGATCATAGAACAGCAGGATCTGGTCGGCCCCGCCATCCCGGTAGTTCCAGCCCGGCACCGCCGCCACGAAGCGGAACGGCCGGCCATCCTCGGTCAGCGGAAACGCATCTTCCCAATCCATCTCCGGGTTGTCGACGAACTCCAGCGGAAACAGGTCGGGATCGGCCCAGTTGCCCGCGCCCTGCGATTCCTTCCAGTCTTCCAGGAACGCCAGCCGGTACTTGAGCATCTGCGCCTCGCCCTCGCGCTTGCCCAGGTCCACGTTCATCAGCAGGCCGCGCTCGGCATAGGCCGCCTTGACCTCGTCGAACGACTGCTGCTGCTTGCCGTAGTGTTCGAGCAGCTCGGGATCCTGGCTGCGCGTCTTGTCCTCGCTCATCGCCTGAAAGCAGCGCCAGTCGCCCAGCAGCTCATAGCGGCTGTCCTCGCCCAGCCTGAAGCCGATCCAGTTCCTGCGCGTGTAGTAGGAGTGATAGGCCTCGGCGCCATCGGCGAAATAATCGTCGTAGGGTTCGACCGGGCTCAGCAGGTGGATGCGGCCGGACCAGGCGGGGTCGACGGCGGACAGGTCGATGGAGACCAGCGGATGCAGCAGCTTCGCGGCCTGGGCGGGGTCGGCGGCGAAGACATCGGCCGGATCGGGGAACGGATGCAGGAAGGGCTGGGGTTGGGTGAAGTCGATCTTGTCGGGGGATGCGCTCATGGAGATGCTGTCCTGGAAGGGCCTTGACCATTACTTGGGAAAACCGCTGTGGCGGCGACAGCCACAAGCATGCTGTTTGCCTGCCGGAAGGAAAGATAGCAAGTATTTGGATCCTTGCCGAATCGCGCCGGAGGCCCAAGGCCTAACAGAATGCCCAACCGCCCCTAAACTGAAACCGCCCGGCGCAGATAACTTAAGGATGTCGTGGCGCGATACGCGCGCCGTTCAATCTGCCCTATTGATCCATGTCCCGTGAAATCCAATGGCTGTGGCCCACTCCGATCATGCACTACAACCTGCGCGAGAGCGGCCAGGTCGGGACGGATCTGCACACGGCCTTGCAAGCCTATTCCGAACAAAACCAGAGCCGCCTGCTGAACGACGAAAGCCGGTCCGCGACGCTGGAAACCCTGTACACCCGCTACGACACGGGTGTTTTCAAGCGCACGCGCGATCCGCAGCTTAAAGCCATCCGGGAACTGTTGTTGACGGAATGCGACAGCTACGCCCAGGAAGTCTACGGCGAGCAGATCCATCAGGCCAAACGCCATCACACCATGTGGTTCGTGGTCCAACGGTCGGGCCAGGCCAAGGACGCCGTGCATGCACACTATCACGAAGGCTCGGATCTGGCCTTTGTCTATTACCTGACTATGCCGAAGGACGGCAGCGGCCAGCTCGTGCTGATGGACCCCCGGGGCACAGTCGGGCGAGGCGGTTTCGTGGTTCCCCGCCACGCCCTGGTGAAGATCATCCAGCCCAGCGAAGGCGATCTGATCATGTTCCCGCGTTACCTGATGCACTACACCACGCCCAATACCGATGATGTGACGCGGCGGGTCATCGCAGGCAGCGTCAAGTACGAACGGCCCGCATAGCATTCCTCAGCGCTACCCTTGGCCTTCCTCAGCGGCATTCATGTATTACCTGTTTCGCCCGATCAAGCATCTGCATCCCATCCGTGAATGGGCGCTTGCTCATGACGCGGAGATGCTGATCGCGCCCGAGACGTTCGAAATGACCATTCGTTTCGCCGGCCGCCAGATCGTGCTGGTGCCCCGGTTCGTCCGGGAGCACAACGGCCAGACGATCTATCAGCGCGACTTCGCCGGCGATGGCGATTTCATCGGGTGGATGCCATATCCGGTCAAGTCCTGGCCCTTGTCGACGGACAAGACCTTGTTCAAGGAGTATGCGCTGGCCAATGGCCTGCGGGTGACGGCCAGCTGGACCGAAGGCCCTCCATTGGCGCCCGACTACATCGTCAAGCCCGCCATAGGATCATTCGGCGTGGGCATCCGAGGGCCGTTCGGACCGCTGGCGCCATTGAACAGCGACGATCCGCTGCAGGCAGGGAATTTCTGCGAGCAGTTCATTCGCGGCCGCAGCGCGAAAGCGTGGTTCTGGAATGGCGAGCCCGTCGCGCTTGAAGTACTGACACCTCCGCAGATCACCGGCGATGGCCGCCGGACGCTGCGCGAGATCGCCACCCAGCCCCGTGGCAATTTCGATCTGACGATGGACCTGGATGATTCGGTCCAGATCCTGGCATGGCAAGGCTATCACCCGGACGAAGTTGTGCCCGAGGGCGTGAACGTCATGCTCGATTTTCGCTACATGACACCGCACGACCGCGTCACGCTCAAGAACCGCGATGTCTGGCAGCAGACGACCGCGGCAGTCAAGGCGCAGTTCTGCTTTGCCGGCCCGCTGCTGTATCGAGGCATTCCGGATGCCATCCGCCGTCACTCCGTATTCACGCTTGACGCCGTCATTGACGACGATGATCGGGTCTGGCTGTTGGAAATGAACAGCCATCCCATGATTCACCCCAATGTGTATCCGCATATGCTGGCGTCCGTGTTCACGGAAGAGACGCCGGCAGCCGAAGCGCCTGAAGACGGGTTGAAGGCCGAGGCCGAACATACGGCCTGACCTTCTTCAGGTGGGCCTCAAATCTCGGCCAGCGGCGACAGCCGCATGTTTCCGACCAACGATTCCGCCAGTTGCGCGCAGTGCAGGGCGTCGCCTCCACTGACTGCGAACATGGGCCAAGCATGGCCAAGATCGAACGGACGGCCAGAATCGTAGGCAAGCTCGCCAATCAGGGAGATGCATCCCTCGCCGAAACTGGCCTTGCGACGCCCATGCTCCAGCGGCAGCACCACCCGCCGGATGCCGACATAGGGAGCGTTCCAGCTGAAGTCCAGCGAGGCCGTCATTCCCAGCATGTATGCGAGCGCAGCCTGGTAGTACGGCAGACCCAGGCCGTGGAACGCGCGGTCCGGCATGGTCCCCGGTCGCAGATTGATGTCGATGGCGCAAAGCTGCCCATCCTTTTCCACGCATTGGATGTATATGACGGACTGGCGCAAGCCCACGTCATACAGCGCCTGGATCATCTGCGTGATCTGGTCGTGGTTCGCGTGGCGCTCGCCCAGCAGCATCCATTCGCATTGCAGGGTGTCGCGGGTGAAGCGCAAGCGCCCGCCCTCATAGACGGCGACGCCATCCGGGCCGGCGACCGCCGCGGCGGTATAGATGTCGCTATCGCCGATGTACTCCATGGTCAGATAGCGTCCATACCAGGAATTGGGATCGTTCTGATAGGCCAGGAACGCCTCCAGCAATTGGCGTTCCGCCAGCCAATCATGGAAATGGCGCAGGCTGTCATAGCGTTGATACGCCCAGGGATGCTCGGCGAATGACCCGCTGCCCTTGTCCGGCTTGACGATGATGGCATAGGGTAGATCAAGCATCAGGTCCTCCACGCGCAACGGCGCGTGCGCCCATAGCGTGGAGAAGCCGCGTTGCGCGAGAAATCGATAGGCCAGGGACTTCTGCGTGGCGATCGTCGTGGCAAGCACCTCGGGACCCGCTACCTGATGCAGAGCCGCCAGATTGGCGGCATCCACGCTGCGGAAGTCGCTGCAGGCGAATACACCCAGGGTGCCGGCATCGGGATAGTCGGCGACCGCCAGGCCCAGCGCGTCGGCCGCCGCCCGGTATTGCTTCTCCTTGGCGGCGCTTTCGCGGCTGTGAGACGAGAGCAGGACGATGTTCTTCTTCATGCTTGGGCCCTCAAGGCGGAATGCAGTTGTCCGTTGCGCAGCAGATCGAAGGGATGGGTCTTGCCGAAGTGCGCATTGACGCGCCAACGATCTTCCCCGGGGTCGTGGTCGAACCAGGGCGCAAAGCCCAGCACCAAATGGATCCTGGGCTGGCTGCTGGGTTCTTTCACGTACACCCGGTGGGGGATGTTGGTATTGAAGGTATAGGCATAGCCAGGCTCGAGGAAATGCTCGGTCATCGTGTCCGAGTCTTCCTGTGGCCTGTCCTTTTCATGCTCGATCTGCAGGCGATAGGCGGGGTCCGAGGTCAGGGGAATGTTCAGGCGCAGGTTCTCGAACACGGGTTCGTCGCGATGCCAGCCATCCATGAAATCCGAGGTGATGCCGCGCTCGCCGATCAGCACGGACAGGCGGGAACGAATCAGGGTCAGGCCGCATTGATCCAGGAACCTGCCCAGCTCGCCCAGCCTGGCCGCCGGCGTTCTCACGCGAAATCCGTAGGAATCGAAGTACGTATTCTTCAGGCCTTGATGCCGTTGCACCGAGTTGTAGAAGAACTCATTGATCGGGTTCAGGGACGTACCCAGCGTGGACTGATGCACATCGTCCATCCCCGGCTCATGCATGTCGGGGTTGTAGACCAGCGAAAGAGATTGATAGTTGTGGTCGTGATGACGCCCTTCCGCCGACAGCCACCCGTGCAGGCCATGGGCC
Organism: Achromobacter sp. 1011791174; assembly: GCF_059760925.1. Taxonomy (NCBI): domain Bacteria; kingdom Pseudomonadati; phylum Pseudomonadota; class Betaproteobacteria; order Burkholderiales; family Alcaligenaceae; genus Achromobacter; species Achromobacter sp. 1011791174. The sequence continues at coordinate 49,337 of NZ_JCBANH010000028.1, read as the reverse complement.
TCTATCGCCTGATAGGCGGCATCCTGCAAGCCTTCATATAGCCCCGCCGGCAGCGGAATCGCCAGCAACTGCGATGAAGTCTGGCTGCTCAACGCATCGCTGGCCTGCTGAAATGCAGTTTGGGTCTTCAGATGCTGAACGAGTGTGAGCGCGTCGGGCGCCTCTTTAACCAGGAACGATGACATGGTCCTTACCTATCAATTGAAGGGATGCGGAAAACCGGGGCTGCGCCCCCGTCCCGCGTAAAGCTGGCGCATGCGTTGATAGACCGGATGCCCGGCGGGTTCGTTACCCGCGCCGAACTTGATGGGGACCAATCCGGGAATAAGCGCCTTGACGGTGGGCGTGCGCAATGGCGCGCCGTCGCTCAAATCGACGGCAATCAGCTGCTGGCCGTCTTCGCGCAGGCGTTGGACCAGGCCTGCCCAGTCCCTGGACAGGCGCCGTTCGGCCGGGGCGGCAGCCGGCGCGGCGACCAGGTGGTCGGCCCGTCGAAAATAGGCCTTCTGTTCATAGAGCGCCGCATGGTCTTCCGCTGCGCGCGCCTGTCCGGGCCGGAAGGCGGCAGGCGCTGGATTGTGCAGCGTGATGTAAATCTGCGCTTCCAGCTCCATCAGGGCATGATCCATGGCGGTCACGAAGTCATAGCTCGCGCAGCTGGACACGCGCGTGAAATGCCGGGATTCCGATTGGCCATGGCAGAACGCCACCGGGCAGTAGGCGTGCCCGATATCACGCAGCGTCACCTTGATGCCCGCATCGCGCAGGCGGCGCAGCCGGGCCTGCAACGAAGCGGGCAGCGCGTCTTCGATGACGGCGATGGCGTCGCCGCCCAACCACAGGCGCATGAACGCGTCGCGCTCGATGAGTTCCAGCACCGCGTTCTCAAGCGCGGAGTCCATGGATGCATGCGAGGCGGCGCCGGATGTATTGGCATCGGTATAGGGCAGCTTCCGGTCCAGATCCGACAAGCCGGCCTGCAGATAGACCAGGTCGGCCAGCATGAAGCACGGCGCGCCATCCAGCACATTGCGGGCAGCCTTCCACCAGTATTCCGCCGTCGAGTCGAAAGGGCGGTATGGAAAGTCGGCGCGCTGATACTGCGCCGCGCCGTAGCGGAGGATGTCGCGGGGATCAATGGCGCCTGGCAGATCCCCATGACGCGCGGCGGTCAGCCCTAGCGGCCGGCATAAGGCCGCGCGCTCATGGCTTTCCATGGTCGCTTTCAGGCGCGCGCGCGCGGGGTCGGGATCGCGGCCCCAGGACCATGGATGGGCGGCATTGTCGCGGGCGCGGCACAGAAAGAACGGGCGTTCACCGTCGGCGTCCCTGATGTCCACCCATTCAAACTCGCTGGCGGCCGCCACCGCCGGAGGCGCCGCGACGGTCCCGAGTATCACCGTCGTGATGGGAACGATGGCGTCCGCGCATCCCAACAACGTCGCCAGCTCCCGTTCCATGAATCCGCCGATCTCAACGGCATGGCAATCGCATGCCGCCGCCGCAAGCAGCGCGTTCTGCGCGGCATGCCCGGCTTCCAGCGGCACATACGACAACGCGCGGGGTCCGTACTTGTTCGCGCTCGCCGCGAAATCGGCGGCGATCACCAACACTCCTTGCGCATCGGTCAGCAGATCCGGAGAGGAGAACGCTGCTTCAAGCGTGGTCAGATCCTCATTGATCAAGGAGTAGTGCAAGCGCCCTTCGCCGCTTGCCGACAGCGCATAGGCGCCAGGCGACAGCGTGCCGGTGGCGCGCAGGTTCAAGTAGTAGTGACGTAGCGGATAGAGCGCGCCGGCCGACGGCGTGACGGTGCGCAAGCGATCTTCATCATCAACCACGCCGGCCGCCGCCCACAAGACCGCGGTCAGGATCTGCGGCGCAAGCGCCATTTCTCCGAAATGGCGGCGAGAGGCCCGCAGACGCAAGAGCTTGTGCAGCCCGTCGGCGCGCGGATCGCTTTCAAGCGTGATGGCATGGCAGCCTGGAGCCGCTTTCAGGCGCGCCTGAGCCTCGTCCATCAAGGCCACGATCCGGGCAGGCTCAGGGGCAGTTCCCATTGATCTGGGATTCAAGACATGCGACCAGAGTTGCCTGGGCATATCGGCGGCGCTGACCAGCACCCCCTCGGCAATCAGCGTGGTCATCAGCCCGGTTGCCGCCTGCGCGTCCCACCCGCGCTCGGCGCAGGCATTCAGCCACTGCCGGGGCGTCAAACCACCGTCAAAGTCGCGCAGGCTGCGCAGCACGGCTTGCGGCGCGCGCAGCGACAACGTGCGCGAGGCCTGCCGGCATTGCAGGGAGGAACCATGCAGCAGGCTTCCGGGCATCAACACGTGAGGAAGATCCAGTTGCATGGCGTATCGCCGGGGCGGGAGGGGCCCGCCAGCCGGCTTTCGTGCGCTTCTTCCTTGCGTTTTACTTCCCGCCGCTGCCCGCCGGGACAGGCAGGGGCTGGCTGCGGCGCTGCTGGCTGGACACGCTCCAGGTGAAACGCTTGGGATCGTTCTGGGGGGTGCCGGGCTGCGGCGTGGTGACGGGGGTCTGGCTCATGGTTGCTCCGATGTCGGTACCTGGGCTGGCCTGAAGGGCCAACCCTGTGTGTAGAGACCGGCCATTTACCGGCTCAAGCAACTTTTCCAGGTGGGGGGATGGTGGTTTAGGGCGGTGGTTCTCGCCGTTTCGGTTTGCCGGTGGATGCGGCAGCCGCGTGGTGAGGCGATTGACGACTTATGTATTCCGTTTGGTCGTAGCCGCTGTAGTTCACGTTGTGGCTGCTCGACAGCCCCGCGCGGGTCATCTTGACGAAGCGCGTGCTGAGCAGCCGACTCCGCTAGATGTGTTGGTCGAGACTGCTTGAGCAACCACCGGTTTGGGGACCGGTGTCAGGTGAATACCATCTCAGTACATTCGTATCGACAACTAAACACCCAGCCCATTCCTATTATTCGACATCCTAGTGTGACGTTGCGACCAGCCCCACCCCTAAACGGATTGTTACCAGAAGACCGCCAGAGCTCCATGTATGCCACGAGCTAAATCGCTGACTCCCCCTGATCAAGGACAGTAAAGTAGATTGATATTACCAAGCCCCTCACAGATCAATCCTTCGGGATGCCCACTCCACCCCATCCTTACTCAACATTAGATGCGAGTCACGTGTTCCCGAAAATTCGCTCGCAACACCCAACCAGCCAAACAGAGGGTCGTACTGAACTTTCCAAATGGTTGAATCTCGGTGCAGCCCTTGCACATTCAGATATCGTGGAACGCCGTCCGCTGAAATACAAATCATGGAAGCCACATCAGAGCCATGTCGGTTCTTCTGATCCTGAAAGTATGAAACCTGATTACCTTTGACACCCCCTGCCCCAAGGTATCGAACCCCTTCTATCCGAGTTGGTTTCACCGCCCCCGTCTTGGGCCACGGCACAACCCAGAAGTTCTCGTGATCGGTAGCCCCGGGACTAGGGTCCCACTCAAAATCGTACATAGTTAATGGGGGCGGACTCTCGGAGCAAATCAACGTTGCGCTGTGATTACATGCAAGCGCCGCCATGATCCCCTCAATGCTTGCTCCAACATCAAGTGTTGCATCTTGCACCATGAACCGGTCAGCCTTCGCTGACACTATTAGCGGCTGGCCACTCTCGCCAAGATCAGAACGCAGACTCTGTCCAAATAGAAAATACTCTGCGTCAGAAGATCCGAATCCGCAATACAAATGCGCACTGATTGATAATGACTCTTCCTCAACAACGCCGTTTGATACTCGCAAGACAAAAACGGTCGGGGGCATACACACGACGATTATGTCAGCGGAGCCAGCCTGAAAAGAAAATATCCGATTGTAGGCGCTCCCCCCCGAAAACAACCCCTCCGGTCGCTCTTTTGCCCAATAAGTACCGTCAAGAAACCTGATGATTAACGCCACATCCGTAAGCATCCACCGGCAGAAATCACCAACACCATTTGTTTGAACCCTCCCAAAAGCGACATCTGGTGAAGGGAATTGTTGATCAAAAACCCTAACCTTCCTGGACGGATCAATGACGCAAGTGAATCTCACAGAGTCCCCAATTAAGGGAAACTGGAGCAATTCCGCGCAAGCATCATATTTTGAGGACATTATTAGTTCCTATTTTTTGATCCAATCGTACAACTCTATTGACAATCGGCTGCCTGCCCAATAACCGGAAGCCCCTCCGATTAATCCACCTACAACACCGCCAATAGCAACACCAAGCACATTCCCCACGACAGGCACTGCTGTGCCGAACGCACCGCCTAGCGCAGCGCCAACAGTTGCCCCAACTCTTCCCACCCGCCAAGCCGCAGTCCAGCCAGCGGCAATTCTACCGCCTTCCCGGTAGGTATTATCAAAATTTCCGGTTCTAACGCTATCACGAACCTCGGACCCGAAACTGACCGTATCCGATGCGACCCCGACTACTGTGGCTACGCGGCCAACAGTAGTGCCAACACTGCGAACTATGCCGGCTATTTTCACACGATCAAATGCCTTCTGAGTTGCGACTGCGTTTGGACGACCGCTCGATTCTATTATTTCCCTATAAACATCATCAACCTGTGCATCTAATCCTTTTGAAATTAACTTTTCCTGCGTATATGGAAACAATTTCTGATCCACGTACCTATGCAGGGCTTCAGTGCTCGAGTTGCGCTCGATCACCACCTCTGTTGTTTTATCGGGGCGCGTGACAGAAATATTTCGCAGCATTTCTGGGGATGTAGACGTCTGCCGTATTCTCAGGGTTTCTCCATCTCTGAATGCCACCGCTTCGTAGGCGCCTTCTCTTACGGAAACAACACCTTCAGAAACTCTCTTCAATACATCAACTGAGTTCTCTCCTGTTGTCCTGATGTATTCCTTACGCCCAGCTTCATCTATGAGTCTGTTGCCAAAAGAGTTATCAAAAAACCCTTGAATGGTGGGGCTACTAACACTCTTGAAGCTGGGTTCGAAGGCTCCAAACGCAGCACTTCGAGTACCGGCGGCCGCTGCTTGCGTGAGCGGCCCATACCCATTCGCAAGCGCACTACGCTGATCATTATTCAGCGCGAACTCGGGGGACAAGGACAACTCGAGAGAGCCATCTCTGTTATATGACTCAGCGATGTCATCGAACGGCGTACGACTTGCTTCAACGCGTACGACACCATCACTGTTCTGATATGTACGCTCATAGGGATATCCACCATCGTCCCGACCTCCGCTCACATCCGTAGTTGCGCCAAGCCGGCCGGACAACGCGGGTTCATTGGCAGCGAGCAGTACAGGGAACCCATTTGCTGCATACATAGGTCTTGGTGCGGAGAATGCCTCAACAATCTGGTTGTACGCTCCATCGCTATCAAAACCACTGTTCTTCGCCTGTAATGTCGTCAATCCCCTTCCACTCTGCTCCAATGCCGTGACTACTGAGTTCCCTAGCGCATTGCCGAACGCATCCGTGGCGATCTGCACATAGTTCGCCTTGCCTCCAGACAAGACGGTAGCCACTACTCCCGCTCCCGTCCCGGCGACAGCACTTCGTACCAGCTGACTACCCGGACCATTCCACCCCCGAAATGCCGTATCGCTGATGCCATAACCAACCGCCGCCCCAACACCAGCCGCCGCCACGCCGCTCCAACTGAACTTGGACTGCAGGCCGACCGCCATGGAGATCCCTTGACTGATGGTCGAACTCACCACCGCGCGTCCGGCGACTTCCAGCATCTTCTGGCCTAAGGTTCCCTGAATTGCCGCAGCGCCTCCGAAGCTGTTTGCCACGCCGGCAGACACCGCCGTCGTCAGACCGCCCAAGGCGACGCCGCTCCAGCTGAATTTGCTCTGCATGCCCATGGCCATGCCTACGCCCTGGCTGACGATGCTGCCTACGGCGCCAGCCGCCAGACCGATGCCTACGCTGGCAGCGAATCCCGCTCCGCCCAACAAGACGGAAGAACCTGCAGCCAGGGTCGCCCCCAGCGCAGTCGTCGTTCCTGCCGCCGCAGCAGCAGAGGTTGCTAAGGCAGCAGGAGCCAACGCCCCCGCCGTAAACACCGTCGCCACCACCGCAACCACCGCCAGGATCAAACTGCCAAACCCGCCGCAGCCCCCTCCGCCATCCGCCTCCGGCACCGGCATCGTCGGCTGCGTATCCCCGATCAGCTTGCCCGGGTCATACGGCTTGAAGGTCTTGTAATCGTTATGATTGCCCGACACCCGGTTCGGGATCGTCACCGTCGCCCCGACCCGCAGGTCGCGGTCGCTGGCAAGACCATTGGCCTCGGCCACCAGGAACCACAGGCGGCTGTCGCCGTAGGCCTGCTGTGCGATGGTCTGCAGCGTGTCGCCCGGCTGGATCCGGTACGAGCCCGGGCTGGCCTGCGGGTTGCCGCCGTCGATGGGACGGAAGGACGGCGAGAAGTCGTCCGCGCCCACCGTCGGGCCGGTCGTGCCCAGCAGCTCGCCGTTGACGATCAGGGAACGCGTGGTCTTGCCGTCCTGCACCCGTTGCAGGATCTTGCCGCTGGCGTCGTTCACCAGCGTCTGGTTCTTGCTGCCGTCCTTGGTGTCGACCACCCCCACCAGGTTGCCGTTGACGTCGTACTGATACGTGGTCTGGCCAGGATCCAGCTCCGTGCTGGTGCCCGACAGCGTGGCCTCGCGGTAGCCTTCGTAGCGCGCGTGCGTGTAGTTGTAGTAATTCGTGTACGCCGTGCCCTCGTACATGTCCATGCGGTACTGCGTCACGTTACCAGCCTGGTCGTAGCCGCTGTAGGTCACGTTGTGGCTGCTCGACAGACCCGCGTTCGTCATCTTGACGAAGCGCGTGTTGTACAGCCGGCCGGCGCCGTCGTACATGTTGCGGCGCTGCTCGTTGGCCAGGCCCGAGCGATCGAAGAACGCCTTGCCCAGCGAGCCGTCGATGCCGCTCCAGACCACGCGGTCGGCGCCGTCGTAGTAGCGGTAGTCCAGCAGGTTGCCGTCGCGCCGCTGCGTGACCAGCCGGTTCAGGATGTCGTAGGTATAGGTCTCGGTGGTGAAGCCGGCCGCCGTGCTGCCGTCGCCGTAGACGACCTTGTCCCAGTACGTGTCGCTCAGGCGGTTGCCGTTGGCGTCGTAGGTCAGCCGGTGGCCCTGGCCCGCGCTCAGGTCCAGGTTGGCGTTGACGGCCTCCACCGTAGTCTGGCGGTTCATGGCGTCGTAGCCGTACCAGTAGTCGCGGTTGCGCCAGGTGTCGGACGCGTCGGTGTACTGGGTCTGGACGCGCTTGCGGTTGCCGTTGGCGTCGTAGTCGATGTTCTGGCGCAGGTAGCCGTCCGATACTTCGCGCAGGCGGCCCAGCGCGTCGTAGGCCATGATGTTGTTCTGGTAGACCCGGCCGCCCTGCTCGGTGCGCTCGCGCACCTTGTTGCCGGCATGGTCGTACGAGAAGTCCGTGATCTTGCCCAGCGCGGCATCGTAGATGCGTGTGACCTGGCCCGCGGCGTCGTAGGTGTAGTTCAGGTTCTGGCCGCGCGTGTTGGTCTGCTGCAGCAGCTGGCGGGCATTGTCATAGGCGTAGTAGTACTTGGCGCCGCCGATGTCGGTGTGGCCGACCAGCTTGCCGAAGTAGTCGTAGGCCCAGGTCGAGGCGTTGCCGTTGGCGTCCGCCTCGAAGGTCTTGTTGCCGCGTGCGTCGTAGGCGGTGCGCAGCTCGGTGGACATGCCCGGTTTGCGCACGCCGGTGACGTTGCCGCGCAGGTCGTAGCGGAAGTAGACCGTGTCGCCCGCGCCGTTGGTGGAGCTAAGCTTGTTGCCCAGCTCGTCGTAGCGCACGCTCTCGATGACGGTCTTCTGGCCGGTGGCGACCATCGTCAGCGCGTCCTGCATGCCGTAGCGCGTCAGCGCGGCGTGCGACGTCAGCGTCAGGCGGCCCATCCAGTCATAGGTGTAGGACGTGACGTTGCCCAACGCATCGGTCCAGCTGATCTTGTCGCCGAAGCCGTTGTAGCCGTAACGGTAGACGCCGCCGTCGGCGTGCCGCTCGACGATGCGCTTGCCGCCGGCGTCGTACTCCATGCCGGTCAGGTTGCCGTTGCCGTCGCGCGTGGCGACGTTGTTGCCCTGCGCGTCGTAGTACAGGTAGGTGGCGGGTCCGGCGCCCGCCGCGCCATCGGCGCTGGGTCGGATCTCCGAAGTGATCTGGTTGGCCGCGTTATAGGTATAGCGGGTGATCCAATAGGGCGAGCGCGGATCGGAGACCGTCAGCACATTGCCCCAGCGGTCGTAGGTCCGCTCTACCGACGGGCGGCTGGTGACGGCGCCGCCGTTCGGGCCGGACGCGCCCCACGACGCCACCACGCCCAGGATGCCGGACACGTTGGTGCTGATGGGTCGCGGATTGCTGCCGGTGGTGCTGCTGAGGGAATAGCTGGTTGGCCGGCCCGGGATGGTGTAGCCCGCCACATAGGTGGCGGTGGTGTGCGACATGCCGGGACGCGGCGTGACGGCGTTCACCCAGACCTGCTCATAGCGGGTCTCCTGGCGATATTCGGTCTTCCAATAGCCGGGCGTGCCGCCTTCGCCGCCCTCGCCGCCTTCACCGCCGTTGCCGGTCGGCGGCACCCAGACCTGGTAGGGCACGGACACCGTATAGCTGCGGGTGTAGTAATAGCCCGGCGTGGTGGCGCCTTGCGAGATCACGCCGATGCGGTGCTTGCTGGGCTCGGACGCGCCGGTGGGCGTGAACAGCAGGTCGAACTCGTAGTTGCCAGCGGGCAGCGTGCCCAGGCGGACCCAATAGGTCATGACGGACGTTGAACCGCCCTCGCCGCCTTCGCCGCCCTCGCCGGTGCCGGGCGTGCCCACGGGCCCGAACGGCGTGGCGGTCGGGCTCTGGTTCAAGCCCACGGTCGACCAGGCCTGCGTGCCTTGCAGCCGGTACCGGAGCACGGCCGTGCCGCTCAGGTTGTTGCGATCGGTCGTGGTCCAGGAAATGCCGGTGCTGCCCGTGTCCAGCGTCAGGCCCTCCGCGATTGGCGGAATGCCGACCGGCGGCACCCAGCGCGGCGGCACCGCGGCCTCCTTGTTGATGAAGCCCGTGGCATGCGCATAGGCGGCGCCCGAACTGCGGTCGATCAGCAACAACTCATACTCGAACTGGCCGGCGCCCATGCCGATCCAGTCCACGCCATCATGACCCGAGCTGCGCGCGGATACCGGCAGCTGGACCCAGGCGCCGCCCGGCGAGCGGTAGCGGAACTGCGCGTCGACGCCCGCGCCGAACGAGGGCCAGCTGAACACGTCGTGGCCGACAGCGCCGAAGCCCATCGCGCTGCTGATCGAGGACAGGCTGGGCGCCGCCAGTGCCAGCGTGCCGGACCCTGTGACCTTGGTCATGCCATCGCGGGCGATCTGCGAGACCCGGTACTCGTAGTTGCCCACGGCCAGCCCTTCCGCGTCATAGCGCAAGGTATTGCCGTAGTTCACCAGCCCCACTTCGCTCCAGCCGCCGTTGGGAACGCGGATTTCCAGCCTGACCTTGACGCCCGGATCGACCGGCGCGGCGATGTCGATAAAGTTGCCCGTGTTGCCGAAGGTGCCCTGCTGGTTGATGACGGTCTGCCAGGTACCGCTGGTGTCCTTTTTGTAGACCGTCATGGCGACCACCCGGGTGACGCCGCCATCGGTCGTGTTCATGGCGGCGCCGTCCCAGCTGAACGTCACGCCAGTCTGCGCCGCACCGGCCTGGTAGTTCTGCGTGAGGGTCCGGCGCGTGCCGCCGGCGCTCTGGTAAGTCATGACGACGCGCACGTCGCCGTCGCCCAGGCCTGCCAGGCTGGTCCAGCCGAGCTGCACGGTATTGGTGCCGCGCCAGGCGGGCGTACCGGGATCGTTGGGATCCGTGCCGCCTTCGCCGCCCTCGCCGCCATTCTCACCGCCGCCGGGTTTGGGAATGTAATAGAGCGTGGCGGACGAGGCGATGGTGGCGTAGGTGTAGTCGCGATTGACCGTGACCCCGCCCTCGTACACCGTGCGCGCGGGCGCCATGGTCTTGAGCGCGTTGCCAAGCAGGTTGTAGACCGTGTCCTCGCGCCGCAGGTTGCCCATGGCCGACGCCTGCTGGATGGAGCCGATGGCCGCGAGGTCGACATTGCCGCCGCCCGCGCCGGCGCTGGTCATGCTGGCGGTGGCCTTGCCCTGCAGGTTGTAGAGCGTGACCTGGTCCTTGCCGTCCTTGGCGTTGGTGCGCACCAGATTGCCGGCGTTGTCGTACTGGAAATACTCCTGGCGGCCGCCGTTGACGCCACGGCGCACCATCTCGCCAAAGGCGTTGTACTCGGTGACGGTGTCCGACCAGCCGGCTTCCTGCTGCGACACGTCGACAATGCCGGAACCGTTGGCCTGGGCGTTGCTGCCTTCCCACTTGCTGACCCAGTTGCCGGCCGCGTCCTGCTGCCACACGCGGATGTAGCTCAGTTGGGCAATGCCGCCCACGGCCACCTTGCGTTCGCTCCAGCTGATCGACACGCCCGATGCGGCCGACGCCGCGCCGAAATCCATGGTGCGGCTGGTCGCCACGCCGGGCGAGCCATAGGTGATCGTGGTGCCGCCCGTGGAAACACCGCCTTCTCCAGCCTCGCCGCCCTCATTGGCGACCGTCTCGCTGTACTGCGTGTTGAGGGTGGTGTAGTACACCTGGACCCGCACCAGGCCCGCGCTGGCATCGATCAGCGAAGACCAGTTGAGGTTGATCGTATTGGTACCGGAAACGACGTACTTCTGCCAGAAATTGAATTCCTTGGTCGCCGACGACCAACTGGTCTGGACCCCGCTCTTGAGCACGGCCGTGGACGCGGGATCGATCACCCGCGTCTGATGCCCCAGCTTGTCGTACTGGAAGGCCTGGAACCAGGTCTTGACGCTGCCGTCGTTGCCCGTGACGCCGCGCCATTGCTTGGCCAGCTGGCCGGCGGCGTTGTAGGAATAGTTGGTGCGCGCGCCATTGGCGTCTATGGTCTGGATCTTGTTGCCGCGGCTGTCGTAGGCGGCGAGGGTGTAGCGGTTGTCGCCGCTGGAGGTTTCGGTGTAGCCCGCCTCTGAGGCTTGCGGCGTGCCGTTGGCGTACTGGATGGTTCTGACGATATTGCCGACCGCGTCGCGATGGAACACGGTCAACGGCGCGTACGATGCGCCGGACGCGTTCAGGCGCGCCGCCTCGGTCACCGCCTTCACCCGGCCCAGGGCGTCGTAATAGGTATAGGACGTGCCGCCCTTGGCGTCCGTCACGCGCGTCTGGTTGCCCAGCACGTCGTAGCCATAGGTCGTCTTCAGGTCGCCGCGCTGCGAGGTGCCGTTGGACTGGCTGCTGTACTCCACGTTAACGCGGGTCTCGGACAGCTTCCTGCCCAGGGCGTCGAAGGCATAGGTCACCAGGCGGTCGTTGGCGTTCGCCACCGGCAGCGCGTAGCCCTGCGCGTTCCAGACAGTGGTGGCCGTGGCGTAATCGCGCACCGAGGTCTTGTTGCCCATCCCGTCATAGGACGAGACCGTGACATAACCCAGGGCATCGACCCGCGCGACCATGTTGCCGACGCGATCGTAGTGCTGGGTCGTGTTCGCCCAGACCTGCGAGACGGGATTGACCAATTCTCGGATGGCCACCGCCTGCCCGAAAGCATCGTATTCGGTGCGCACCAGCTTGTTGCTGGTGAAGTACTGCGCCCCGGCCGCCGCCGACGAATCGTAGGCGTAGATCTGCGACTGGCTCACCTCCACGGCGCGGCCCAGCTTGTCGTAGGCGGTCACTTCGCCGCGATCGCCGCCATGATCCAGGCCGGCCGCGTTGACGGCGGCGGCCACGGCTTCCGCCGAGATGCCTTTGTAGCCATTGGCCGTCAAGCCCGTCTTGACCGCGTAGCGCAGGCGCAGCGTGACGTCGCCCATGGCGTTGCGATCGTACTCGGTGACATAGCCTTCGGCATCGACCTCGTACTTCAGCGCCCCGGTCTTGTCATAGACCTTGTAACTGATCGATCCCGCCACGTCCCGGCCCGCCACCGCATTGCCGAACGCGTCGAACAGCACGTCCGACGTCAGCGAGATGGGCGCGGTCTCCTTGCGCGCGGCGACGCCGCTGGCGCCGTTGACCAGCAGGTTGTCGGCGGCCGCGTCGTACAGGCTGACCGGCGGGAAGATGGTCCGCACCTGGCGGCCCGCCGCGTCGTAGACATAGCGCGTGGTGCGGGCCTCGGGCTGGCCGTCCGCCTCGGTGCGCGACAACAGATTGCCCAGGGCGTCATAGACGTTGCGGGTCACCAGCGAGACGGAGCGATTGGCGCCGACAGTCATGTTGCCGTCGGCGGTCCAGCCCGTCTCCAGCGAACCGATCTGCGGCGTGCGCTCGACCAGCAGGCGGCCGGCGGCGTCGTACTCATAGGACCAGGCTTCGCCCGCCTTGTTGACAAAGCGGGTCTTGTTGCCCACCCCGTCATACGCATAGGACTCGGACTTGCCCAGCGTATCGGTGACGCCCAGGAGACGGCCGGCCGCGTCGAACACATAGCTGTCGACCCGGTCGCGCGCGTTGTCGGCGGACAAGGCGGCGGCCACGTCGGCGGCGGACGGCGTGCCGCCCAGCAGCACGCCGTTGGCGTAGCGGCGGCTGCTCACCACATTCCCGCGCGTGTCGTAGCTCAGCTGCGTGACAAAACCCGCCGCGTCGATCTTGTATACGGGCAGACCCGCCGCGCCATAGACGCTGCGGCTGCTGCGGTCCTGCGCGTCGACACCCGGCAGGCGCGCCGTCAGCGCCGCCAGGCTCAACTGGCCCGGCGCGGCGCCGGCCAGCGCGTCGCCCGGCATCGGCCTGGCGTACTGGTAGGTTTCCAGCAGATTGCCGACGGCGTCATAGGTATTGCGCACCACGCCCATCAGGGCATCGACCACCAGCACGGCCCGGTTGGCCGCGTCGAAGGCGGTGGTGGTGACCCGGTCCTGGGCATTGGACACCAGGGCCGCCAGGATGGCGCCGCCCTCGCGCGGCACCGTGGCGCCCAGCCGGGTCGCGTAGCGGATCACCTGCACGGCGTTGCCATTGGCGTCCAGCACCTTGCGCGTGACCGCGCCCGTGGGATCCACACTGGCGATCTGGCGATGCGCGCCGTCGTAGACCCAGTCGGTGGCGCGGTCCTTCAGGCTGCCCTGCACCGAGCGCGGATCGCCGCCAGCCGCCACGGGCGTGGCGTACTGGATCTGCCGCAGCAGGTTGCCGGCGGCGTCATAGATGTTCTCGGTCACCGCGCCCAGGCCGTTCATGACGTGAGTCAGGCGGCCGATGCCGTCGTAGGCATTCAGGCTGCGCTGATCGCGCGCGGCGTCGGCCACGCCCGCCAGCGCCGCGTCGATGGCCGCCGCCGTCAGCGCCACGTTGGCCGGCACGCGCGCGGCGTAGGCGATCCGTTCCACTACCTTGCCATTGGCGTCGTAGCGCTGGCGCACCACGGCGCCGGTGCCATCCACCTGCAGAATGGCATGTCCAAACGCGTCGTAGACCGCGCGCTGGCGCTGGTCATAAGCGATATCCACCGCCGGCGCGGCCGGCATCTTGGCCGCGCCCACGCTGGCGGCCGCCAGGCGGTTGGCATAGGCGATGCGTTCGCTCAGATTGCCGGCAGCGTCGTACTTGTAGGTCACCACCGAACCCAGCGCGTCCACCGTCATAGCCAGCCGCGAGTCGGCGCCGTAGTAACGGTACTCGGCCTGGTCCGACGGCTGCGGCGACAACAGCGCCCGCACCTGCGCCTCGCTGGCCGGCGATCCCAGCCCCGCCGTCGCCACCCGCGTGGCGTAACCGATGGACGCCGTCAGGCGGCCGGCGGCGTCATAGCGGCTCTCGCTCACCGCGCCGTCGGGATTGACCTGCAGGATGATCCTGCCTGCCGCATCCAGCACATAACGCGTGATGTTGCCGTTGCCGTCCACGGCGGCGACCAGACGATTGGCGCTGTCGTACACGCGCGAGACCGTGATGTCGCCCGCCGCCACCGGCACGCTGGCCGGATTGCTGCCCGGCGCCAGGCGCGTGGCGTAGCGGATCTGTGTCAGCAGGTTGCCGGACGCGTCATAGGTGTTCCTGGTGACGGCGCCGGTGCCGTCCATGACATAAATGAGCCGGCCCGCGGCGTCATGGACGTTGACGGCGAGCTGGTCGCGCGCGGGATCGGCCAGCGGCGCCAGCGCGGCGGTAATCGCCGCCTCCGTCATCGCCGTGCCGGCCGGGATGCGGGCCGCGTAGGCCACGCGCTCGATCACGTTGCCGTTGCCGTCGTAGCGCTGGCGCACCACGCCGCCCAGGGCATCCACCTGGAAGACCGCGCGGTCCAGCGCGTCATAGACCGTGCGCTGGCGCTGGTCGTAGACGGGGTTGGGCTGCGGCGGGGCCGGCATCTGCGCGGCGCCTATGCTGGCGGCGGGCAGGCGGGTGGCGTAGGCGATACGCTCGGTCACGTTGCCGTTGCCGTCATAGGCATAGCTGACCACGTCGCCCGTGCCGCTGACCGTCATCGCCAGGCGACCGCCGGCGGTGTAATAGCGGTATTCCGAGACGTCGGCGGGATTTGGCTTGAGCAGGCCGCGCAGCTCGAAATCGCTGACGGTGAGCGCCCCCTTCAGATCCACGGGCGTGGCGTAGGCCACCGTCCCGATCACCTGGCCGGCGGCGTCATAGCGGGTCTGGACCACATAGCCCGCCCCGTTGACCGTCATCGTCGGCCGGCCTCTGTCGTCGTAGGTCTGATAGGTGCGCGTGCCGTCCGGCGCCACCTTGGCCAGGGGCCTGTCATTCAGGTCATACACATAGCGCGTGACCAACGCCAATCCCGCCGGATCCAGCGTCTCGGTATCACGCCGACCGAGGTTGTCGTAGCCATACCGGGTTACCACGCCGTTGGGCGCGGTAACCGTCAGTTGCTGACCAGACTCGTTGTAGGTATATCGGGTCACCAGCTTCAGGCCGGTCGCATCCTCTGTCGTGGACAGCACGCGGCCGGCCTTGTCGAACGTCACCAGGGTCTGGCGTCCGCCCGGCTCGATGGTCTGATACTGGCGGCCGAACGCGTCGTAGCGGTACTCCGTCAGCAACTTCTGCCCGTCGGGATCCACCAGGCGGCTCAGGCGCCGACCCAGGGCATCATAGGTATAGCTGGTCTTGACCCCACGCGCGTCCACGGTCTCGATCAGACGCTGCAGATTGTCGTAACGGTTGGCGACCGTCATGCCGCCGTCTTCGGTCCGCACCAGGCTGCCGTCCGCGTTGTACGCATGACGCGTCACGTTGCCGTTGCCGTCGCGCAACTCCACCGTCTGCCCAAAGGCGTTGTGGATGGTCGTCACCGAGACGCCGTCCGGCGTCGTCATGGTCACGCTGCGGTTCTGCGCATCGTAGGCGTAGGTGGTACGGCGGCCCAATTCGTCGATGCGCCAGAGCACGTTGTCGAAAGCGTCGTAGGCGGTCTTCTTGTTGATCACCGAGTCGTAGGTCAGTACTTGCCGGCCACGTCTGTCGTACTCGAAATTGGTCGTGTTTCCGGTTCCGTCGCGCGATGAGATCAGTCGGCCGAATACGTCATAGATACTGGTGGTCTTGCGGCCGTACCCGCCCACGTCCTCCTTCAGCAAGGTCAGCCGCCCCGTCCGGTCATACTCCCGCGTATCGGTGCGGCTCTTTGAGCCATCGATCCGGGTAATGCGCTGGATCTCGTTGCCGAAAGCGTCATAGCTGCGCTGTATCAGGCCGCCCGCGCCGTCGGTTTCACTCTGCATGCGCCCATCGATCGTGTACGTATAGGTCGCGCGAATGTCCACATTGGCATTGCTGGCGGCGGCCAGCGCGAGCTTGAGCGCATCATTGACCGGGCCGCCGTTCAGGCCCTGCGTATTGATGGGCGCGCCATAGCGCACCGTCTCGACCAGCTGGCCCAGGTTGTCGTATACGTTCTCCTGCACATAGCCCAGGGCGTTGATGGTGTGCGTGACCCGGCCGTTGGCGTCGAAGTAGTACAGCGTGCGCTGACCCGCGCCGTCCACCATCGAGGTGCGCCGTCCCACCGCGTCATAGGTGTACGAGGTGCCATAGGCCCGCCAGATATCATCGATCTGCGCCTGCGTCTGGTTGCCGTCTATCCTGGCCGCGCCCTCGCCGGACAGCTCGCCGATCAAGCGGCCTTGCAGGTCGTAGCGCGACAGCACGCCGCGCGAGGTCGAGATTCCGGCGGCCCGGACCATCGACGTCATGCGGCCCATCTCGTCATAGACGTACAGCGTGAGCGCGCCTTCGGCATTCCGTTCCGACGAGACCTTGTCCAGCCGCGTATAGGTGTAGGTCCAGACCTGGTCCTGCGCGCTGGTCGCTGGCCGCATCTTGGCAATATCGGGCGAGTACTTCACCGGCATGGTCGAGCCGGTATTGGCTCCGGTCAGCGACGTGGCATAGCGCACCTTGGTCGTCAGGTTTCCGCTCGCGTCGTAGATGAATTCGGTCAGGTAGCCTTCGCCGTCCAGCGTGCCGGTCAGACGGCCCAGGCCGTTGTAGAACTTGTATTCGACGATGTCTTGAAATGACTCCGCCGGCTTGACAGAGGCGAAGCTCGGGTTGGATAGGATGCCCGTCACGCGATTGGCATAGGCAATCTTGCGCACCTCGCGCCCGGCGGCGTCGTACACGTACTCGGTAAGTGCGCCTTCGGCGTCCAGACGACCTCGCACCTTGCCGTCATCGGTATAGAAGGTATACGAGTGACGGTCGGCGTTCGAAATCGCCACCGTCGCATCCTGAGGCCGCAAGGGCTTGGCGACATTCCAGGCCGTCATGCGCTGCGCATAACCGATTTCCTCGACCAGCCTGCCCAAGCCGTCGTAGCGAAACTCGGTGATGGCATTGGTCGCGTCGATCCGCTTGACTAAGCGATTCGATGCGTCATACAGGTTCCAGGCCGTGGCGATGGCGCCGCTGGGCGCCACGTTGCCAACTTTAGGGGTCAGCGGCTTGCCCTGAGCGTCCGCCAGATACGACAGATTCACCTTGTTGGCATAGGTTCGGGTCTGCCAGAGCAGGCCGGCGGGGTTGTAGACGTATTCAACCAACGCGCCGCCGGCATCCACCTCACCAGCTTTCCGGCCCGCTGCGTCGTACAGAATGAACTGCCGTCCGCCCGACGGGTCCGTGGTCATCACCAACCGACCCGCCGCATCATAGGCGTAGCGCGTCTCGCCCAGGCTCTGCCCGGCCGGTCCCTGGTTGAACTGGCTGATCTTCTGGCCGGCCTTGTCATAGACCGACACCAAGCTCAGGCCATTGGCCTGCGTCAGCGTGACGCGGTTACCCGCGTCGTCATACTGCGTCAGCGCGGTATTGCCCTGCGCGTCCTGCACCGACAGCACCCGTCCCAGCCCATCATAGACATAGCTGGTCGCGCCGCCATTGGGCGACACAGTAGTCAGCAGCCGCCCCGACTGGTCGTAGACATAGCGCGTCAGGACTTGCGTGCCGTCAAGTATGCCGTCGCCGCTGGCGCTGACGGCCTGATAGGCGATGGTCTGCTGCAGCTGGCCCCGGTAGTCGTACACCGAGTCCACCCGCGATACCTGATTCATGTCCGCCGCTGCGGCCCAGGCCTGCATCACGGCTTCCGTCGGCACGTCCGTGGCCGCCAGCGTGCGCAGCGGATACGGGCTGCCGGCATAGGTCAATGTCGCAACCCGCTCGCCATAGGCGTTGTAGCGGTGCTCGGTGACATTTCCGGCGGGATTGAGCTGGAATCGCAGCCGGCCCGCGGCATCATAGACGTTGCGCGTGATCAATTCTCCCCGCGCCGCGCCGCCCGCCTGGGTCATCGGAATCGTGTACGCGTTCTCGATCAGGAGCCGGTTATTGCTGTCGAAAACTCGCGACATGACATTGCCGACCGAGTCCTGCCAGCTGACCTGGTTTCCGCTGGCGTCGTAGCCCATATTGACGGTGTAGCCGCCAGGATGAACGATACGTGTCGTCCTGCCATTGCCGGATATCGTGTACAGGGTGGTCTGACTGACGCCGTCAACCGCCGGCGTCGTCACCGACTTCAGATTGCCGTTCCCATCGCTTTCATAGGCAGTGAGATTGCCCAACGGGTCGATCACCGACGTGCGCAGCCCGCTGTACTGGTATCGGGTCACCCGTCCCAGGGCATCTGTCACGTGCGACACCTTGTAGGTACTACCATCCTTGACGTACAGGAACGACAGTTGGGTGCCGTCCGTCTGCGATACCGATGCCAGGCGGTCGCTATCGCCGTCGTAGGTATAGAAGGTCTGAAACACCTTGCCATCGGCAATGGAGTTGTCCTGGGGCGTCAGGTCCACCGACACCGCCGACAGACGGCCGAGGCTGTCGTAGCCATAGCGCACCCGCGTCTGAATCACCTGCACGCCGTTTTCCACGGTGGCGGTGCGCACCTGCGTGAGATTCAGCCCGGCGTAGTCGTAGAACGTGATGCCGCCGCTCGCATCGGTCACGCTGGAAAGCTTGCCGTTGGCGCCATAGGCGTAGCTGCGCGTGTTGCCGCTCGTGTCCGTCGAACTCAGCAAGCGCAACGAACCGCTGCCCTCATAGCGCTCGATCAGGCCCGTCGCGCCGTCCTTCCATACATACTGGTTCTTTTGGGCGTCATATTGGATCGTGTCATAGGCCCCCGTCCCGGTGAACGACAGATATCCCGAGGGAAGCTGACTGTAGCCGTAGCCGAATCCCTGCTCCGAACCATCCTCGTCGATGCGCGTGATCGACCCCGAGGGATTGTTGACCGGACCGTTGATGCGCAGTCGCTTGAGCGAAGCCCCCACCGCCCAGGCATCCTCGTGACCCAACTTGCCCTGGCTGTTGTACGTGCGCACGGAGCCGTATATCGATCCATGTCCGGCCAGTTGGTCGTCCACGTTGCGAAACACCAGATTGCCCGTCGCGATGTTGACATACACCTGCTCCGAGCTTCTGCCCAAGGCGGCATCGCCGAATACGCCTCTATCGCCCAGCGTCGCCAGCGAACTCAGATTAAGCCCCAGCGTGTTTCCACTTACGATCGCGACCATGTTCAGGCAACCCTCAGAGTGTTTTTGCGCAGCGCCCCGAGATATCGAGGGCGTACTATCCGTGCTCAACTTTTCCCTTCGAGGTCCCGACGGTTTAGCGGCCGTCGCTTGCCGCGAGTCAAACGGGCAACGGATTCAGATGCCGGGGATGGCGGCCCTAAACCGAACCTTCCCCATTAGGACAAGTTCGAACAGGTCCGCACTTGGCGGGTCCAATCCTCACGGCGAGCCGATGGCCGAGCCGTACTCGATTCCGGAGCACCCATGAGCCTGACTTTCGCCGCCGCGCCGCAACCTGCCGCAGGCGCCGCCGCGAAGTCCGCTGTTTGAACGCGATGACGCGCCCGCTTTATCAGACAGACTCGCCAAGAAGCACGGTGGTACCCTTGGGACGTGATCCGCACGTGGCTGAAGCCGGCGACCGCCGCGGCCCGCCGATAGAAGCGCGCAAGACCCGCCACACTCAGCTCCGCGCTTCGTCTCCCGGCCGTGGGAGCACAGGTTGGCGACACGCCGCTGTCCGCGCCGACCGCCATCAGCTGCCTGGCCCCATCGCCCTTTCGCCATGAGTACACCCACAGACCGCCCGCTTTATCTCGATCACTATGTCCAGGCGCTGGAAGACGGCGACAGCGAGGCTGCGCTGCGCATCCTGCAACAAGCCTGTACCGATCATCCTGGATCCGGCACGCCGCATGCCCTGCTGGCCGCCCAGCTCATGCACGCGGGCGAGGTCGACGCCGCGGAGGCGGCGTTCATTCGCGCCCTGGCTCTCGATCCGGATTTGAGTACCGCCAGATTCCAGCTGGGCCTGCTGCAATTCACCAGCGCGCGGCCGCAAACCGCGTTCCAGACCTGGGCTCCGCTCGAAACGCTGGGGGAATCGCACTACCTGGTGTGCTTCAAGCGCGCCTTCGCCGCGCTGGCCATGGACAGCTTCGACGATGCGCTGCTCCTCATCGAACAAGGCATGTCGCGCAATGACGAGAACGCCCCCTTGAACCAGGACATGGGCATGCTGGCCGCGCACATCCGGACGCAGCGCGGCGACGCCTCAACCGATTCCGCCGTCCCGCAGAACGAAGCCGCCGCCCAATTCGTGCTGGCGTCCTACAAGCAGAACCTGTAGACCCCTCATGATCGACGGCATTGGGCGCCTGGCCCAGCTCATCCAGCAGCGCACGCTCGCGGGCGGCAGAACAGGCAAGACGGGACTGGCCGGCAGGGCATCCAACGCGGGCAAACCCACCAGGACGGCGGAGCCGCCGGTCTTCACGGCGTTGCTGACGCGGGTATCGGCGCTGGACCGCGACGACCCCGAGCGCGAACGCAAGGCGTTCCGCTATTTCCTGGAGGCGGCCCTGCTGTCCGAACTGGGCGCGGGCCTGATCAACGATCCGAAGTTTCATCAGCTGGTGGACATCGTCCAGCAACGGATGCAGGCGCAACCGGATCTGCTGGCCGCCAGCCAGAAAGCGGCCCGCCTGCTGCTGGCGATGCCACGGGAAGCCCAGCCGGGCTGAGCCCGGCGCGCGGCGCGTCTAGTTCGACATCCAGTCCAGCAGCGAACGGCCGTCCGGGGCTTGCGCGCCGCGCAGCGCGCGCTCGGCCAGACGCTGGAACGCTTCGGGACGCTGCAACGCGCCGCTGCGCGCGGCCTGCGCATAACGGACCGACAGCGAGGACGGGTCCAGCCGCAGCGCCAGTTCGATGTGGTGATCGGCCTGTTCCGCCCGGCCAGCCAGCGCATGCGTGATGGCGACGCCGCCATGGCTTTCGCCAAAGTTGCGGTCCAGCGCCAGCGCGTGCTCGAACGCGGTCGACGCAGCGGCCAGGTCGCCCCTCAACAACTGCGCCCAGCCCAATCCGTGCCAACTGCCGATATGCGCGGGCATGAGCGCCGTGGCGCGCTGAAAGGCATCGACGGCTGCCTGCGGCTGTCGCAGCAGGAGCTGGGCGATACCCGCCGACGACCACACGCGCCCTTCGGCCGGCCGGCGCTGCAGCACGGCATTGAAATCGGTCAGCGCGCTCACCGGATCCTTGGCTGCCAGCGCCAGCGCGCCGCGCGCCGTCAAGGCCTCCACACTGTCTGACGCGCCCGCCAGCGCAACCGTCACCCAGTGCCGCGCGGCCGCGAAGTCGCCCGCGTCCACGGCCATCAGGCTCAGCACGCCGGCGGCTTCGGGCTGGCTTTCCAGCGGCTGCGCGCCGGCCCACGCCAATGCCTCGGTCAATCGTCGCTGGAAATGCAGGGTGCGCAACCGATAGGCCCAGGCGTGCGGCGGCAGACGGCCGCCAGCCTGCAATTCGGACCAGATCGTCTCGGCGGCGTCGTGTTCCCCGGCGCAATGCAACAGCGTGGCCAGGGTCGCCTGCAAATCCGCGTCATCCGGAAAACGCTGGCACAACGACCGCTGAGCCGCCAGCGCCTCGGGCCAACGGCCTTGGGCCGCCAGCAGGGCCGCCTGTCGGTGCGACAAATAGGCCGCGTCTCCCTCCACGGCCCTGGCCTGGTCCAGATAGGCCTGGGCCCGCTCCAGATAGCCCAGATCCAGCGCCAGCTCGAACGCCTGCATCGCGAGCGGCGCGTTGCCGGGGTCCTGGCGCAAATAGGCGTCATAGCGATCCAGGCGTTCGGAAGAAGTCGACATGTTCAGAGTTCCTTGGCTGCGGAAATCATTCTGGGAAGAGCGTAGCGCCAATCACGGCTTCAGAAATCGGCGGCGGACTGCCTGAGCTTGCCGAGTTCCTGTCTCAGCATGTCCAGGGCGCGCTTGTGCAGTTGGGAAATGCGGCCCTTGGTCAGGCCCATCTCCGCCGCGATGTCCTGGAACGGCACGTCCTGCATGTAGTGCGAACGCACGATGTGGCGCTCCCGCTCGGGCAACGCGGCGACCAGCGCCAGCACGCGGTCGCGCAACTGCCTTAGCTCCACCTGCTCATAGGCGCCCAGGCCGCGCGTGGCCTCGGTGCTCTCCCATTCGATCAGGCCGGACCCTTCCAGCAGCACGCCCAGCGCCACGCCCACGCCGGCGGCCGCCAGCCTTCGGAACAGCGCCTCAGTCGACTCCTCGGCGCCATCCGGCGCATCGTCCTCGGCCAGTGAGGCAACGCGCTCGCCGGTGGCGGTCATGCGCCGCTGGATAGACAGCTGCTGCTGGCGCTCGGTGAGCTTCTCCAGGCCATTGAGAATGGAACCCGTCATGCGGGTGGTGGCATAGGTCTTGAACGATGCGCCCAGGCCTGGTTGATAGCGGTCGACGCATTCCATCAGGCCGAGCGAGGCATACTGCATATAGTCGTCGAATTCGAAATCCTGGCCGCCACGCCGGGAATACATGCGCGCCGCGATCGCGCGCGCATAAGGCAGATAACGCGACACCAGGCGGTCCCGCAACGCCTGTGTCGGTTGTTTCCGGTAGGCGAGCCAGAGCATGTCCTCTTCGGGAAGCACGGGCCATTCTGGCTCTTGCACAGCTGCGATCATCATGGCCGGACTCAATGGAAGGAACCGATGGTGGAGCGCAGGACCAGTCCCCAGCCGTCTATCAGCACGAACAAGAGGATCTTGATCGGCAGCGAGACCGTGACAGGCGGCATCATCATCATGCCCAGGCCCATCAGCACGCTCGACACGATCAGGTCGATCAGCAGGAACGGCAGGAAAATGACGAAGCCGATCTGGAACGCGACGCGCAGCTCCGACAGCATGAACGCGGGGATCAGCTGGACGTTGCCGACCTCATCGAGCGTGGCCGGTTTGGGCGCGCCCGACAGTTCCAGCATCAACGCAAGGTCTTCCTCGCGCGTATGCCTGGCCATGAACGCCCGCAAGGGCCGGGCGCCGCGCTCGTAGGCCTCTTCGACGGAGATGCTGCCTTGCATGAACGGCTGCAGCGCATCCCGATTCAGTTCATTCATGACCGGCGACATCACGAACAGCGTCAGGAACAGGGCCAGGCCCAGCAGCGCGGCGTTGGGCGGCGTTTCCTGCATGCCGAAGCCATGCCTCAACATGGACAGCACGATGATGATGCGCAGGAACGCCGTCGTGCATACCAGCAGCGCCGGCAACAGGCTGAGCGCGGTCAGGCCGATGGCGATGCGCAACGCGCTGGCGGTCGCGGGCGCGTCGACGCCCGCCAGATCACCCATGCCCGACGAGGCGCCGGCAGCGCCCGCCGCCATCGCCTGCCACGGCGCCAACCAGACGAGCAGGCCCAGCGTCGCCACGATCCGGCCAAGGGAGACGCGCTTCATCGCCCGCTCCCCGGCGCGCCCGCATCGGCCGGCGCGCGCGCGATCTCGCGGGCGCCGGACTCGCTGACAGACAGCAGGATGCGCTGGCCGCCAAACTCGACGACCTCAAGCGCCACGCGCGGGCTGAGCCGTGCCCCGCCCAGTCGTCTCACCGGCGCATCCACCCGCCGGCGGCCGCCTTGCGACCCCGCGCGCCTGCGCCACCAGAAAACCGCGGCGCAGGCGAGCAGGGCCAGCACCACGGCCAGCGCCCAAGACCAAGACTGCAACGCGGTGCTCACGGCCCGATCCTGCCCCCAGGCCAGGGGCGTATCGGCATTCATGCGAGCGAACGCAAGTCCAGCGGCAATTCGGTCACGCGGATGCCGAAATGATCGCCCACCGCGACCAGCTCTCCGCGCGCGACCACGCTGCCCTCCAGCAACAGGTCCACCGGCTGGTCGACCCGCCGGTCCAGCGCGAAGACCTGCGCGCTCTTGGCATTGATCAGGTCGCCAACGGTCAGTTCGACCTCGCCGACGCGCACCGACAGCGTCGCCTTCACGCTATGAATGGGGTTTAGGTTGCGGATCGCCAGCGCGGTTTGCTCCGCCTGGGCGTCCGCGCCTTCGGGAAAATCGACCGCTTGGGCCATTGCGCCGGCAATGTCCGTATGGGGATGAGTCAAGTCCGTACTCCTAGGCACTTCTTCTAATAATCGGACCAGACGGCGCTCATAGCGCCGTGCGGTCCAGTCGGATGGCCTTGTGGGGCCCGATTTTTGCCAAATGCACCTCGGCGACCGCCGTGGCGTCCTGCGCCCGCAGCATCGCGGGCTCCTCCAATCCATGGTCCAGGGCAACCACATCGCCGATGGACAGCGAACACAGGCCGCCGATCTCCAGCCGCACAGGCCGCAGCGTCACGTTCAGCCTGACGGCACGCTGGCCGATGGCCTGCTGCAACGGCGCCAGCGGCGCGCCCTTTCCCCGAACACGCCCGGCCAGCCGTTGCGCCGCCCCGGCGCTCAGCGCCAGCGGCAACCTGGCCTGGCCCAATCGCACGGACATCATCAAGCCGCCTCGCGCAACGCCCTCGGGCAACGCGCCAGGCGCGCTGTCGATGGCATGCCACGCCTGCGCCTGGCGCAACGCCTCGGCCAGCGCCAATGCCGCGCGCCGGCCAGCGCCGGCCAGCATCGCCCCGCCGGAACGCGCGACGACATCGCCCTCGGCGTCGCCGCACAAAGCCGCTCCCAGCGCGCGGGTCGCAACATCGGAATGCGCCATCCATACGCCGCCCTGGTCGGCGCCATCTGAGAGCGCCAGCCAGACGGGATCCGTCGAGGGAGGTATGTCGAAGGCCTCCGCTTCGACGCGCAGGGCCGCGAACTCGGCCCCCCATTGCTCGCACCAGTCCCGCAACGATTCCCGCAACGTGTCGGCCACGCGCCCGCTCTCCTGGCCGGTCCACCATCCGATGCTCCAGGCCGTCATCAGCGCCGCCCCTTCAGATCGAACAGGGACTGGATCAGATCATTGGCCGTGGACACGGCCTGCGACGAAGCCTGATAGCCGCGCTGCATCACGACCAGATCGCTGAACTCCTGCGACAGGTCCACGTTGGAACCTTCGACGCGCCCCGTCAGCAGGCGTCCGAATCCGGGCAGGCGCGGGTTGCCCAGCATGCGCGCGGCCTCGTCCCTGAGCACGAACTGGCTGGCGCCCATCGGAGACAAGGCGTCATCCGAACCGAAACGCGCGAGCGCGATGCGGCTGCCCTGCCGGGATTGGCCATTTGAATAACTGACGGACAACACTCCGGAACCATCAAAGGTAATGCCGGTCGCCGTGCCTGCCGCGTAGCCATCCTGGTTCGAGACTGTCAGCGTGGACGTGGTGCCGGACGCGAACGCCGTCACGCCCTCGCTGAAATCCAGCTCGATCGGCTGCGCCTCCAGCGCGGGCAGGCTGTAGATGATGGAGATCCGGGACGCGGCCGGATCGATCCGGCCGTCCTTGAAGGCCAGCGTGCCCTCCCCCAGCTTGTTCGGCCCGTCTTCGATCGTCACTTTCCAGGTGCCCGGCCTGGTCGCGCCTGTGTTGACGAAAGACACCTTCAGCAGATGCTCCGCGCCGCTGCGGTCGTAGACCTTGACGGCGTTGAGCTGATGGTCCGTACCGGTCGACGACAGGTAGCCATTGAAGCGGATGCGCGACGTGGAATTGGCCGGGGACGTGGTCAGCCCCGCCGTGGAGATCTCGCCCAACGGGCCCTCACCGTTGCGCCCCGTGCCCAGGACCGTCGCGCGGTCGCTCTTGTTTCGCAGCACGCCATCATCGCCAAAGTCGAACTGGGCCGCGCGCGTGTAGCGCACTTCGCCATCGGGCATGCGCAACATGAAGTAGCCGGCGCCGTCCAGCGCCATGTCCAGGCCGCTGCCGGTCTGCCGGGCTTCGCCGGGGCTGAAATCCGTGCGCGTCGCATACGTGTCCACGCCGGCGCCGCCGCCCGCGCCGGGGCCGCTCCAGCCCTTGCTGTAAGGCGCGTAGGCGTTGAACTGCTCTTCAAACAGGACCTGCGATTTCTTGAAGCCGGGCGTGTTCATGTTCGCCACGTTGTTGCTGATGGTCTTCAGTCCCTTGGAGAATCCGTTCATGCCTGAAAGACTCAACCAGATGCTATCCAGCATGACGCGCTCCCTCAGCGTATGGCCGATACCGAACCGAGGCTCACGTCATTGACGACAGAGCCGCTGGATGTCCGGATGCTGAGCGTCGGCGTGCCCGATGCCAGGCTGAGCGCCGTCACGGTGCCGGTGATGCTGCCCGTGGGCGACTGGGCGTCCACCGTCTTGCCGATCAGGCCCACGGATTGCAGCGTGGACTGGAGCGTGACCAGCTGGTCCAGCTTGGCGTAGGTCTGGCGGCTCTGCTCCAGCGATGAGAACTGGGCGATCTGCCCGATGAAATCCTGGTTCTCCATGGGCTTGAGCGGGTTCTGGTTGGTGAGCTGGGCCAGCAGCACCTTGAGCAGGTCCTGCATGCCCAGCTGGGTCGAGGCGGAAGCCGCGGCGGTCGAATCGATGGCCATGAAGCGTTACTCCGGCGTAGCGGTTGAAGGAGAGTCCGGGCCACCCGGCAGCGGACGGCCGTTGAGATAGAGCGAAGCCAGATCGCGCGCCCCGCCCTGCATGCTTTCGGCGATGGCCATGGCGAGATGCCGGGCTTGAAGGCTGTTCATCGCGGCGTCGCGGATCCATACCGAAACGCCCTGCTCGTCGTGCTGCGCGTGAACGGACCGCTTGCGCGGCCGGCGCGTCTGCGCGGCTCCCGCCCATCCTGCGGCCGTGGCCGGCTCCGCGAAAGTCGGCGACACGGCCCCCGGCCGCGTGGACAGCGGCGTTGCGGTAATGCCCGGTCCGCCCGCGTAAGTCGGCCGAAGCTCGACATCGCCGCGGCCGTCGGCGATCCTCGCCGGCACCGTGGGGTCGCCCTCCGGCCGCAACGCGGCGGGCGTGTCGCGCCGCTCCCCCGCCTGCCCGGCCGTATCGGCGGGCCGCGCCGGTCCGGCAGGCGCGACCAACGTCCGCGCGGCGTACGGATCCGCGCTCCCCTGCCGTTCGTCGCCCGGCGTCAGATCGCGCCCGTCCAGCCAGTCACGCGCCTGGGCCTGTTCCATGGCCTGGCGCCATCCCGCCAGCGATGCCGGCAGCCCTTGTTCGCCCCGGGCGGACACCGGGTTCTGCGCGCCCGCGGACGCGTACTCGAGAATGGTCATGAACGATTTCTCCCTGTGGGCCAGGCCGCGTCGGCCTGGCGCTGTTCCGCGCGCGCGGCGTCAACATCGAATTCGCGCCGCGCCTGCGTCTTGTGCCGGTCCACGATCTCGGCGCGCCGGTGCGCCTGCAGCAGAGCGTCGCGACAGCGCTCGACCTCCGCGCGCAATGCGTCCGCCTGGGCACGCGCCTGTTCCCATCGCCCGCGCATGGCCGCGAGCGCTTCGCGCACCGCGATATGACGGGCCGGATCGAAACCCGCCGCGCCGGCGCTCGCGGCGGCCCAATCCGCATGGCCCTGGCCCAACGCGAGGCGTAGCCGGTCGCATATCGCGGTCTGTTCGTCCAGCCGGTCCTGCGCCCGCGCCAGATCCAGCCGCGCCTGTTCCAGGCGATGGCCATACAGCGACTCCAGCGCGGCCAGCGGATAGCGGAAACGAGAGGTCGCGGTCATACCCCGTCCTCCTCCTGCCGGCCAAGAATGGCCGCCAGCGCCGCGTACGCCTGGGCCCTGGACTCCGGCGCGTCGGCATCCTGACGCAGCCACGCGTCCAATCGCGGCGCCATCGCCAACGCCGCGTCCAGGGCGGGATTGGCGCCCGACTGATAGGCGCCGATATCGACCATCTGGCGGTTTCTTTCCAGCAAGGCCAGGCTCGCGGATGCCTGCCGCATCAGCTCCCGCTCCTGACGCGTGGTCAGTTCCTTCACCAGACGGCTGGCGCTGCGCAGCACGTCGATGGCCGGATAGTGGCCGCGATGCGCCAGGTCCCGGCTCAGCACGATATGGCCGTCCAGCGTGGCCCTCAGGCTGTCGGCGATGGGTTCGTTGAAATCGTCCCCCTCGACCAGCACGGTGAACACCGCGCTGATGGATCCGCCGGCTTCCACCCGGCCGCAGCGCTCGCACAGCTCGGGAATCTCCGAGAAAACGGTCGGCGTATAGCCCCGCGCCGTCGGCGGCTCGCCCGCCGCCAGCCCGATCTCGCGCCGCGCCATGGCATAGCGCGTGACGGAATCCATGGTCAGGAACACATCGCGCCCCTGGTCTCGAAAATATTCCGAGATCGCGAGCGCGGCATAGGTCGCCCGGGCCCGCATCAGGGCGGGTTCGTCCGACGTGGCGACGACCACCACGGAACGCGCCAGCGCGTCCGGACCGAGCTGACGTTCGATGAAATCACGCACCTCGCGACCGCGCTCGCCAATCAGCGCGATGACGTTCACATCCGCGCGCACGCCTCGCGCCAGCATGCCCAGCAGGGTGCTCTTGCCCACGCCGCTGCCCGCGAAAATGCCGACACGCTGCCCCTGCCCCAACGGCAACAGGGCGTCGATCGCCCGAACTCCCGTTTCCAGCGGCGTATCGATCGGCTTGCGCCGGAGCGGATTGACCGGAGCGGGTTTCAACGGAACCATGGCCTGGGCCGCGATGGGCGGCCCATCGTCCAGCGCTTCGCCAAACGCATTCACCACGCGACCCAACAAGGCCGGGCCGACCGGCACGCGATCGGAGACGCCGGCCGTGGTCACCCGGCTGCCTGCCGCCACGCCGTCCAGGCGACCATAAGGCATCAACACCACACCGTCGGGCCGCACGCCCACGACCTCGGCCAGGATGCCGGCGCCGCCCGCCTGCGGCGAGATGCGGCATAGTTCACCCAGGCTGGCGTCCGGACCCGAGCACGTCACGGCCAACCCCGACACCTGGCGCACCGCGCCGTCGCGCACATACAGCGCGGCCGTCCCGATCGCCCGCAGGCAGGCGGACAGGGCCTGGGCCGTCATGGCGTCGCCTCGTGCGCGCGATACGCCTGCGACAGGGCTTCGCCCAACGCCGCGACCTGCCGTTGCAAGCGCGCGTCCAGGTTGCCCGCCTCCGTCTGCAAGACGCAACCGCCCTGGATCGTGGCGTCGGCCACCCACATGACCTCGGCGGCCTGCGGCGCCAGCGCGGCCGGGTCTATGCCCGCCTCTTTCAGCAGCGCCAGATCCGCCGGCGCCAGTTTCACGCGTACCTGCCCCGGATGCCTGAGCTGGCTGCTGGCCTGGCGCACCAAGGCCATCACCCGCTCCGCATCCGGACGCACACCCAGAATGCGGACCAGCGCCGCGAGCGCCAGCTCCAGCGCCGCGTCCAGCGTCGCCTCCTGCTCGCGCCGCAAGGCTTCAAGCAGGGCATCCATGACGTCCTGGAACCGGGCCTGCTGCGCCTGCCGCCCTTCCTCGGCCTGCGCCCGGGCCTGGGCCAGGCCTTCTTCCCGGCCGGCCCGCAAGCCTTCTTCCCGCGCCGCCTTGCGGGCTTGCTCCGCTTCGGCCTGCACCATGCGCTGCGCCAAGGCCAGGCCACGCTGCTGGATCTCGGCTTCGCTCAGGGCAGCCACCGGCGCCGGGCTGGCGGGCATCTCATCCGTCCGCGCTTCATCCGGGCGCGCAGGAGCCGCTTCCTGCATGGACGCCGCCTGGCGCGGCACTGCTCGCGTCGAGCCGACCAAGCGGGATGCCGGCGCGATCGGCGCTTGACGCAGGATGGGCGCCGTTCTCATCGCGCGCTCCCGCCGCGACGGAAGAACTGCCATTTGACGGTCGACCTGCGGCCCGGCGACGCCTGCCGCGCCTGCAGGCGCGCCTCCAGCTCTTGCACCAGCGCCTGTTCCAGCGCCGGGGCGGGATCCAGGGTGCGGATCAACGCCTCGATGTTCCTGGCCCGACCCGGCCCGCACAGCGCCATCAGGTCATCGAGCCACGGCCAGCGGTTTCGCCGGAGGATACGGGCCGCCACCGCGTCGGGCTCGCCCCGCAATTGCTTCCAGACGTCCTCCGCCGCAGCCTGCAACAAGCCCGGGCTGGGCTGTCCACCCCGCGCGCCCTCATTCATGGCCTCGCGCTCACGCACCAATTGCGTGATCAGGCCGGGATCCGCAGGAATGCCTGTGCGCCGCAGCTCGGTCAACAGCTCGGCAAGCGGGCCTCGCTGCGCATCGGGCAGGCGGGACAGCAGCCAGGCGCGATCACGATCCGCGACGGCATGCAGGGCCAATGCGCTCAAACGCAAACCGTCCATCAGGACTTCTCCGCGTCGGCCGGCTGACGCGCCGGCTCCAGCCAGCCACGCAGCTGCTGCAACAACGCATCACGCTGCTCGGCCGACAGCCGCGCGGACTGCGGCCGCCGCCGGCTGGCCAGCAAGGCCAGCGCGACCAACACGCCGCCGATCGCCAGCAGCAGGGCGATGGCCAGGCGGGGCGTCCATTCGAACTCGGTGCGCGGGGCGGCCGGCGGCGCGGCCTGCGCCACGGTCATGCCCGCGTCCTGCGCCACCACGCCGCTGCGCGCGGCCACCTGCTCCGTGCTGTACACAATGACCGTGTCGCCTCTCTCCACCTGGGCGCCGGCGGCGTTGCCGACCAGCGTGCGCAGGCGATCCAGCGCGACGCCATCCATCGGACCGCGCACCACGGCGGTGACGCCCATCTTCATGATGACGCCCGGCGTCGATACGATTTCCTCGACTTTCCTGCCCGCCTGATAGTCGATTTCGCTGTCCGCGCCGCCGCCGGCGCGGCGCCCGTTGTTCACGCCCGCGCCCGGTTCCCCTTCACGGTTTGAGCGACGCTCGCGCACGACCACGCCGGTGGGCTGGCCCTTGCCGGCCTGTGAATAGGGCAGCACGTCTTCCGTGGTGATGCGGATCCTGTCCATGTTGAGCAGCACGTCCACGCTGGCGACCACGGCGCCGGGTCCGAAAGTCTGGTCCAGCATGCCGGCGATCTTGCGCGTCAGGTATTCCTCGGTCGACCGCTTGAGCGCCAGTCGCGCGTCGGCCGAGGCCGCGCCGTCTTCGCCATCGGCCGAGGCGGTCAAGGCCACGCCATGCTGATTGACGATGGTGACGTTGCGCGACTCGATGTCCGGGATGGACGCCGACACCAGCCGCTGCATGCCCAGCACCTGCTCCGGCGTGAGGTTGCGCCCATCGCGCAGCGTCACCGCGATCGATGCGGTCGGCACGCCCGCGCCGCGACGGAACAGGCCTTGCTCGGGCAAGGCGATCAGCACCCGCGCCGATTCGACGTTGGACAGGGACAGGATGGTGCGGGTGATCTCGCCTTGCAGGGCGCGCTGGTAGTTGATCCGCTGCGCAAACTCGGTCATGCCGAAATCGGCGTTGTTGAACAGCTCGAATCCCACCGTGCCGTGCAGCGGCAGATCCTGGCCCAACAGGCGCAGGCGGGTCTTATGGACCAGCTCCTGCGGCACCAGGATGGTCGAGCCGTCCGCATCCAGGCGATACGGGATCTTCTGCTTGTCCAGTTCCGCCAGCATGGTCGAGGCGTCCTGCGGCTTGACGCCCGAGAACAGGACCTGATAGCTGCCGCGCGTGAGCAGGTAGCCCGCCGCCGCGACTGCGATGACGATCACCAAGGCCCCCAGGAGCAGGGGATAGCGACTGCGCCGGTCCAGGCGAGCCCAAAACTCCGTAATGAACATTTCCGATCAATCCCGTTCAGATCTGCATGCGCATGACTTCCTGATATGCGTCCAACAGCCGGTTGCGTACTTGCAAGAAAAGCTGGAAGGAAGCCTTGGCCTCTTCCAGCCGGATCATCACGTGGTGCAGATCCTGCACCTCGCCCACCGCGAGCCGCTGCGCGTCTTCCTCCGTGCGCAACAGCGCCCGGTTGACGTTGCGCAATCCCGCGCCGACCATGGCGTCGAAGGACGCGTCGCGCGGCGCGATGGCCGGCGCGACGGGCGCTTGCGCGGCGGCGGCCTGCAGCGCCTGGGCGGCTTGCGCGATCATGTCCGCCCTCCGATCTCCAGCGCCTTCATCG
Organism: Achromobacter sp. 1011791174; assembly: GCF_059760925.1. Classification (NCBI taxonomy): domain Bacteria; kingdom Pseudomonadati; phylum Pseudomonadota; class Betaproteobacteria; order Burkholderiales; family Alcaligenaceae; genus Achromobacter; species Achromobacter sp. 1011791174. The sequence continues at coordinate 17,362 of NZ_JCBANH010000028.1, read as the reverse complement.
CCATGGTCTTGGCGGCGTTGAACGCGGCCACATCGGCCTCGTAGGCGCGGCTCGCCACCATCATGGTCATCATCTCGGTCAGGGTGTCCACGCCCGGATAGGAGACATAGCCGTCCCGGTCCGCCTGCGGATGGCCCGGCTCATGCACGCGCCGGGCAGGCGCCCGATAGGGCGCGACGCTCAAGCCCTGATTGACGGCCATGCCCTGCTCGACCAGATCGCCGAAGCTGCGCACGCCGTAGACCGCTCGCGTACTGGACATCACTCGCAGCGGCTGATACCCGGCGCCTTGCGGCGACAGCGGCGAATTGGCGTTGGCCAGGTTCAGGGCCGCCACGTCGACGCGCAGCTTTTCCGCGCTCATGCCGGCGGCGCTGATGGCGAATGCGTTTTGATAGTCCATGGTCAGCGCCGTCCGTCGTTCAAGGCCGCTTCCACCAGCGCGAGCTGGCCGCTCAACGCCTTCACCAGCGCCTGGTAGTGCAGCGCATTGCGGGCCACGCCGGCCACTTCCTGATCGATGGCCACGGCGTTGGCGCCATATGGAGCGGCGCTGCGCGGCGACGCGCTGACCAGCCTGGGCGACGCGAGATCGTGCGCCGCCAGCCTGCCGCCACGCGCCAGCGCGGCCTGCGCGCCCGGCATCATGCTCTCGAACTCGACCCGCTGCGGGACGTAGCCCGCGGTATGCGCATTGGCGATATTGGCCGCGCCCGCCCGATGCCGCAGGCTGGCGGCGTCGAGCGCGGCGCCCAGGGCGCTCAGGGTGACGGGATCTATCATGGGTATGCTGGGCCTCGGTGAGGGTTACTGGATGATCAGGTCGGCATGCAGCGCGCCGGCGGTCTTGATGGCGCGCAGAATGGAAATGATGTCGCGGGTACTGGTCCGTATCTTCGTCAGGGCCTGCACCAGCTCGGCGACGGTGCTGCCTTCCGACATGACGAAAGCGCTGCCCTCGCCGTCGCGCACGTCGATGCTGGAATTCGAGACGACTTCGGTGCGGATGCCGCCGTCGCCGCCCTGGCGCACGAAGATGGGCTGGGATACCTGGTTGTCGGTGACGATGGAGATGCGCAGGTCGCCATGCGAAATGGCGACCTTGGACAGGCGCACATTGCCGCCCGACACCACCGTGCCCGTGCGCTCGTCCAGGATCACCTTGGCGCGCTGGTCCGGCGTGATCGACAGCGCCTCGATGCGCGAAACGAAGGCGACCAGGTTGTCGCGCTCGAACTCGGGCACCTGGATGTCCACGCCGGCGGCGTCGCGCGCCTTGGCCAGCGGGCGCCCCAGCGCGCGGTTGATCTCGTTGGCCACCCTGCCCGCCGTGGTGTAGTCCGGATTGGACAGGACGAAAGTCATCGCGCCGTCCGCGGTCACCACCTGCGCATTCACGCCGACCTCGACCAGGGCCCCGCCAGGAATCGAACCGGCGGTGGGATGGTTCTTCTGCACCACGTTGCCGTTCATGTCATAGCGATAGCCGCCCACCGACAGCGGACCTTGGGCCAAGGCATAGATCTTGCCGTTCGGCGCCTTGAGCGCGGTGGCCAGCAGGTTGCCGCCCACCAGGCTGCGGGCGTCGCCCGCCGAAGTCACCACCACGTCGACCGCATCGCCCGGCCGCGCGAACGGCGGCAGCATGGCGCTGACCATCACCACGGCCACGTTGCGGCTCTGGACCTGCTCCGGCGCGACCGTCAGGTCGAACTGGGAATAGACATTGGCCATGGCCTGCCGCGTCGTCTTGTTGGACGGCGAATCCCCCGTGCCCGCCAGGCCCGCCACGATGCCGTAGCCGATCAACGAGTTCTCGCGCCAGCCCTTGAGCTTTCCCAGGTCCTTGATGCGCACTACCTCGGTCGCGCTGGAGCGGGCCGCGACGGTCGCCGACGGCGCGACAAGCATCGCGGCCATGAAGAAAGACAGAATCAGCGCGCGCATCAGAAACCCAGCCAGTTGAGGAAGCGGGCCCACCAGGATGGGCGTTGCCGGCCCGCCAGTTCGCCTTCCCCGATGTAGACGATCTCGGCCTCGGCCAGGCGGGTGGACAGCACGACATTGCCCGGCGAAATGTCCTGCGGCCGCACCCGGCCTTTCACCTGGATCTTCTGCTGCTCGTCGTTCACGGTCAGCAGCTGGTCGCCCTTGACGTACAGGTCGCCATTGGGAGCCACGCCGACCACCCCGACCGACATCTGCGCCAACAGCTTGCCGGAGCGCTGGGTCTTGCCCCCGCCATCAAAATCGCTGTCCACGTCGATGCCCCCCGAGGTGGTGGGCCGCCGCGACAGGCGAAACTCCGCGTCGAAACTGGACTTCCGGCCGGTGGAGGTATCGGCCGAGCTGCTCGCCGACGAGGTCTCGACCACCTGGATCGTGAGCACGTCGCCGATGCGCGCGGCCTTGCGGTCCGTGCCCAGCGAACGATAGAGGTCGGGATCGAACAGGCTTTCCGCGCGCGCGGGTCCGCCAACGATCATCAGCATCCACGCCAACGCCAGGCAGGCCGCGACACGCGGCGCAACGCCAAATCTGAATCCGAAGCCAGGCATCATTGGCTCACCTCCACCAGTCCGCCACGCACCACGCGCGCGACCACGGCCTCGGAAGCGTTGGCCGGCATGACGCGCAAGGTGCGATCGGTCCAGCCATCCTGCAATGCCCTGGCCGAGGTTTCGATGGTCACCGAGCCGGCGCGCACCCGCAGCGCCACCTGATCGCCACGCTCCACGTCCGGCAGCGCCTGCAACTGCGAGCGCATCAACACCGCGCCGGCCGCCAGCGGCTGGCGCGCGCGCACGGCGCCCAGCGGTTCGTGCGCCGGCCAGTAAGCGCCCGACAGCGCCGCCACATCGCGCTCTTCCACGCTCATATCCGTCATCGATACCGACGCGCCGGCCGGAATGCTGGCGTTCAGGCGCAGCACCGGCGCCATCGCCTGGATCCGCAAGGCCACCGGAATCGCCCGGTACAGGCGACCGCCCTGCCACAGTTCGACCCACACCACCAGGCGCTGCGTCACCTCGACCTGCGGGTCTAGCGGGCGGGCGCGCAGTTCGACGGCGCCTGCCGCTACCAGGTCGGGCAAGGGACTGCCGGCCGCTTCGATGACCAGATCCCGGAACCTCGGCCGCAATGCCGCACGCGCGGCCTCGGTCGCGCATCGAAGCACCGCGTCGCGATCCAGCGCAACGGTCTTGCGCGCCACGCGCACGGACGCATTGCCCTTCCAGGCCACCACGCCCAGATCCTCGTCCGCCGTGGCGATCCAGCGCTCCAGTTCATCGCGCGTGATCTCGCGCGCCTCGCCGGAAGCGGGCACGGCGCCTATGCGCAAGCGGGCCAGGCGGTCGCGGCGATCGGCCGGCGCGTCGATGCGCGCCACGTCGCCCAGCGTCAACGCGGGCGCGCGGACCTGGACGGAGGCGCGCAGGAACAGTTCGGCGGCGTCCTCCTGGGGCGCGGCGCCAGCGCCACCACCACACAACGCCGCTACGAGCATGAGCTTTCTCACGGGATCGCCTAGCGTCGCAGGTTGTTGACCAGACCCAGCATGTCGTCGGATGCCTGGACGATCTTCGCGTTCGCCTCATAGGCGCGCTGCGCGACCATCAGGTTGATGATTTCTTCGTTGAGCTGCACGTTGGACGATTCCAAGTAGCCCTGCGCGTACAGGCCCATGCCATCCTCGCCCGGCCGCCCCAGCACCGGCTCGCCGGAACGCTCGGTGGCCTGATAAAGGCCATCGCCCAGCGCGGCCAAATCCTCGGCGGCATTGAAACGGACCAGGTCCAGCTTGCCGAGTTCGTCGGCGTCGCGGCCGCCATTGCGCCACGCAGTGATCTTCCCGTCCGGCGCGATGGTCAGCTTCTCGGTGTCGGCCGGTACGGAAATCATGGCCTTGAGCGGCAGGCCCGCCAGCGTCGTCAGCATGCCGTCCTGGTCCACTTTCAACGGGCCGCCCCGCGTATAGGCGACGCCGCCATCCGGCATCGCCACTTCCAGCAGGCCCTCGCCGCGTATCGCCAGGTCCAGCGGCTTGCCGGTCTGCTTGATTTCGCCAGACACGAAGGACTTGGCATGGCGCGAGATCGCCACGCCCAGCCCCAGGTTCCGCGCCGCATCGGCGCCGGCCACGCCAGCAGGCTGGCCGCCCGTCGCGGCGCGCGTCATCAGATCGCCGAACACCACGTACGATTTCTTGTAGCCAGCGGTATTCATGTTGGCCAGGTTCTGCGCCACGGCGTCCACGCCCGTCTGCTGGGCATGCATGCCCGTCGCGCCCACGTACAACGAATCGATCATTCCCGCGCTCCTCAGATCTCGCCCAATTTCTGCACAGCCCGCCCCGTCATGTCGTCGACGAACTGCGCGGTTTTTTGCAGGCTTTCGAAATGGCGCATGACTTCTATCAGGCCGGCCATCTCATGCGCGGGGTCGACGTTGGACCCCTCCAGATAGCCCTGCAGCACCGACGAGCCGCCTTCGCGCATGGGCTGCGCCCGTTCCTGCCCGGCGCGGTAGACTCCGGCGCCCAGCCGCGTCAGGTTTTGTGGCGCGTCGAAACTGGCCAGACTGAGCCTGTCGATGAATTTGCCCTGGTCGTAGACATTGCCCTGCGCGTCGATGCGCGGCGCGTTCGAGGCGAGCCGGATCTCTCCGCCCATACCCATGACCAGATCGCCACCCGCATTCACCAACCTGCCCTGGCTATCCACCCGCATGGCGCCCTGCCGCCCGTATAACGTGGCGCCGTCGCGCGACAGCTCCAGGAACGCGTTCTCGCCGCTCAGCGCCATATCTAACGGTCGCCCTGTGTACTGCACCGCGCCGGGACGCATATCGGCGCGGCTGACGGCGCGCCCGCCCGCCCGGGCCGTTTCGCCCTGTTCGAGTGCGTCGAGCTGCGCCTCGAAACCGGTGCCGTTGATCATTTCGCGCTTGTAGGCCGGCGTGCGGACATTGGCCAGGTTCGTGGCGATGGCCGTCAGCCGGTCCTGGTCCACTCCCATGCCCTGCGCAATCACGTTCATGATTTCCAAGTTGGACTCCTTCCTCTTTCCTGTGGTGCGGTCCGTGGGCTCAAGCCCCGGTCGCGTCCTGCAACAATGGCACCGAGACCGCCGAGAACGCCTTCAGATCGATGCTGCCGGGTATCTCCGACATCGACAGCACCCGCAGATGCGGCAGCACGCGCTCGGTGAGCATCCGCATGTGCCGCCGCAGATCCGGTGAACAGAGCAGCACCGGCAGCAGATTCGCCTTCATCATTCCCTCGGCCTGCTGCACCAGGCCGCCGACCAGTTGATCGGCCACGCGCGGCTCGATCGCCAGCCGGCCGCCCGACTCGGCCGCCGCCCGCAATGACTGGCCGATATGGGCCTCCACCAGCGGATCCAGCGTGATCACATGCAAGGTTCCGGCATCGCCGGACAGAGAACGGCAGATCGCCTGTCCCAGCCGCTGACGGGCCAGCTCGGCCAGCTGCGGGGCGTCGCGTTGATGGCGACCCGCATCGGCCAACACCTCCAGAATGGCTTCCAGATTGCGTATGCTCACCTTCTCGCGCAGCAGCGCCTGCAACACCTTCTGCACTTCCGTCACGGACAGGACGCCGGGCGTGATCTCTTCCACCAAGCCGGGCTGCGACTTGCGCACGCGCTCCAGCAGCCGGTCGGTTTCGGCGCGCGTCAGCAGCGTGGCGGATTCGCGCCGAAGCACTTCGGTCAGGTGCGTCATCAGCACGGTCATGCCGTCGATCAGCGTGTAGCGGCCCTGCTGGGCATTGGCCTTCTCCGACTCCTCGATCCATACGGCCGGCAGTCCATAGGTAGGATCGCGCGTCTCGATGCCGCGCACGGTCTTGGTCACGCCGGCGGGGTGGATCGCGAGCCAGCGGCCGGCCATGGCCATGCCCTTGCCCGCCGGCACCCCGTGAATCAGGATCTCGTATTCGTCCGGTCCCAGCCGGGCGCTGCCCCGGATCTTGACGGTGGGAATGACCATGCCCATTTCCAGCACATACTGATTGCGGAACACGGCGATGCGATCCGGGAAGCCGCTGTGCTCGATCACATGCGGCAGCAACTGAGCGCCGGCCTGAATCTCGACCGGCTCCACCGTCAGCGCCTCGTAGGGATCGCCCGCCTGCGCGGCCTGCGGCAGCCCGGCCTCCGGTTCATCTTGCGGCGGGGCGGCATCGCGACCGGCCCGCCTGGCCAGCCAGGCCAGTCCGAACACCGTGATTCCCAGCGCCAGCGCGGGCAGCGCCGGAATCCCCGGCAGCGCCACCATCGCGAACAAGCCCGCGCACACCAGGAACAGCGTCTTGGGAAACAGCGTGATCTGGCGCGCGACCTCGCCGCTGAAGTTGCCGTCGGACGCCGAACGCGTGACGATGATGCCGGTGGCCACGGCGATGACCAGCGCCGGCACCTGCGTGACGATGCCGTCGCCGATGGTCAACAGCGTGTATGTCCTGACGGCCTCCCCCCACGGGATGCCCAGCTGCATCACGCCAATCACCAGGCCGCCGATGATATTGATGGCCATGATCAGGATGCCGGCGATGGCGTCGCCCTTGACGAACTTCGACGCGCCGTCCATGGCGCCATAGAAGGCCGCTTCCTTTTCCAGAGTCTTGCGCCGCTGCTGCGCCTGTTCCTGGGTGATGAAGCCCATGTTCAGATCGGCGTCGATGCTCATCTGCTGACCCGGCATGCTGTCCAGCGTGAAACGGGCCGCCACCTCGGAGACGCGCTGCGCGCCGCTGGTCACCACCACGAACTGCACCACGATCAGGATCAGGAACACGATCAGGCCGATCACATAATTGCCGCCGACCACGTAGCCGCCGATGGCCGAGATCACCCTGCCGGCATTGGCGTCCGACAGGATCAACCGCGTGGCGGCGACGTTCAGGGACAGGCGGAACAAGGTCGCGATCAGCAGCAGCGACGGAAAGGTGGAAAACTCCACCGGCCTGGCCATGTAGAACGTCAGCAGCAGGATGAGAAAGGCGAAGCTGAAATTGGCCAGGATCAGGAAATCCAGCATGCCTGGGGGAATCGGCATGAACAGGACGACCAGCACGCCCATGACCACCAGGACCATGACGATGTCCCGGTTGCCCGCCAGCCATTGCGCCAGGCGGTTCATTGCGCGGCTCCCACGACATGGCGGGCCTCGCGCCGGGCGATCAGCCACACCATCACTCGCGCCACCGCCGGATACAGGTCCAGCGGAATCGCCTGCCCCATTTCCCCTTGAAAATACAGGGCGCGCGCCAGCGCGGGATTGCGCACCACGGTCACGCCACGGCGCGCGGCCTCGGCGCGCATGCGCGCCGCCAGCAGGCCCGCGCCCTTGGCCAGCATGACGGGTGCGGCCATCTCGCCGCGCTTGTATTGCAGCGCCACGGCGATGTGCGTGGGATTGACGATCAGCACGTCTGCCTGGCCGATCTGCCGCACCGACGCCGCCTTGCGCAGCATTTCGATGCGCAGCGACCGCAGCCGCGAACGGACGCGCGGATCGCCTTCCCGGTTCTTGACCTCGTCCTTCACGTCGCGCTTGCTCATGCGCATCTTGCGCTTGAACTCGTAGCGCGTGTAAGCCATGTCCAGCAAGGCGAGCAGCAAGGCCGCGAAGGCCATTTTCAGGGCCAGCGTGGCGAGCATGGCGAGCAACTGCCTCAGCGCCTCGAACGGCGTGCGCTCGCCGAGCGCGGACAGGGAGCCCAGCAAGGCCTTGAGCGTCATGTACAGCACGCCGGCCAGCAGCGCGACCTTGCAGACGCTCTTGGCCGCGTCGTAGGTCGTGCGCAGGGAAAACAGCCGCTTCAATCCGGTCACGGGATTGATGCGCGCCAGGTCGGGCTTGAGGGGAAATCCGCTCCAGATCAGGCCGGTCTGCGCCACATTGGCCGCGATCGCGGCCAGGCCGACCGCGATCGCGAAAGGTGCGATGATCAGCAGCGCGTCGGCGCCGACGCGGCCGATCAGCGCCGCCACGGAAGCCAGGCTGAACGGCATGGACAGGCCCTGGACCAGCGCGGCGCGCGCCAGCATCGCCAAGGCCCGCGCCGCCTCCCAGCCCCAGGCATACAGGGCGCAGGCCGCGGTCAACAGGGCCACGGCGCCAGTCAAATCGGGGCTGCGCGCCACCGTTCCGCGCCGACGCGCCTGCTGCAGCTTGTAGGGGGTCGCGGCCTCGCTCTTGTCGAATTCCTGCATCAGCGCACCGCCCCGTTCCACACGTCCGACACGAGGTCGAAGATCCTGGACAAGCCGGCAGGCATGTGGCGCGACCAAAACGTCAACGCGGTGAGCCCGGCCAGGATCTTCACGGGCAACGCGATGACGAAGACGTTCATCTGCGGCAGCCCGCGAGCCAACATTCCCAGCCCGAGTTCGATCAGCAGGATCGCCACGGCCACGGGCGCGATCAGCATGAAGCCCAGCCCATAAAGCTTGCCCCAGGCCGCCAGCATCGCCGGCAGGTTCATGGCGTCGAACGAGAATCTGCCCACCGGCACCATGTCCAGGGTGTGGGCCAGCCCTCTGAGCAGGGCGTGATGGCCGTCCACGAGAAAGAAGATCAGCGCGCCCGAGTACATGAAGACCGAGGTCACCACGGGCACTTGCGCGCGGCTGACGGGATCGAAGATCTGGCCGATGCCGAAGCCGATCTGGATGTCCAGGACCCGGCCGGCGAACGCCACGGCGGCGAATGCGCAGAAGATGCCGCAGGCCAGCAGCAGGCCGAAAGAGAATTCCGTCGCCGCCAGGGCGAGGAACGTGCCGGTATCGGGCGCCAGCATTGTGGGCGCCCGCAGCGCTCCCGCTATCGCCACGGACAAAGCGACGACCAGCAGGACACGCGCCGTCGCCGGAATGGGAAACAAGGAGAACACCGGCGTGAACGCCAGCATCGCGCCCACGCGCAAAGACAGCAATGCGATCGTCGCGATGAGGGGGATCTGGAGGTCTGGCATCAGATCCTCACCGTATCCCTGGCATGTCGCGCAGCAAGGCCGTCGCGTAATGCATCAAGGTGCGCAGCATCCACGGCCCGAACAGCGCCATGGCGATGACCGCGGCGACGATCTTCGGGATGAACGTCAGCGACATCTCCTGCACCTGGGTCACCACCTGCAGGATGCTGATCACCACGCCCACCGTCAGGGTCAACAACAATACCGGCGCGCAAATCAGCAGGCCCGTCCAGAACAGGTCGCTCATCAATTGGATTGCCAGATCAGGCCGCATGCGCCGCCTCCGCGCGCCTTGCGGCACCGACGACGCCATGAGCGCTGGCCCATCCCTGGACAGGATGCCAGCGCTTGACGGGACGTGACGGGAAAGACATGTGTGGACTCGAAACCGGCAACGGAAAGCAGGGGGATTCGCGCTACTTCAAAGTTCTGGATGGGAGAACTGACGTATCAAGAGATGCACAGGAAAATCTAAATGTTGCAAACACTGGCCGCACGAATGCCCCGCCCTGCCTACAGGGCGGGGCTTGCGTGCGTCTCACGAGGGTCTTTCGTGCTTGCCGTAGGCGATGCCCGTCGTGCCGGCGAGAAGTTTCAGCCGTCGTCCGGTCCGCCGTGGCATGCCATGCACCGGCCTGTCGGCCCGCCGCTCAGGACATTCCGGCCACGTGCGTTGTGCCCGTCCATCCACCCAGCCGCTCAGGCGCAGGCTGCGATGCAAGATGGGAGCGGGCCACAACCATTGAATTTCGCGGAGCATGGATAGACTTGAAAAGCGCGGCGCGCCTTTCGCGCCGCTACATAAATCAAGTTATCCCCCCTGCCGGAAATCAGTTTAGAGGTCAGCCGAAAAAAAATTTACGCGTCATCAACTGACGCCCAAACGGGCACTCTTGGGCAAGTGCCCGCAGCTTGCCGCAAGCAACGATCAGCCGCCAGCGACGATCCATAAGACACGTCTCAAATCCCTTCTGAATAGATCCCGCCCAGACCCGCATGGGCTACACCGCCGCCTCCACCACCGCCTCGCAGTGGATACGCAAGCTGCCATAGTGCGCCAGGCGCAGGAATACATAACGCGACCGCGCCGACGCGGGCCGCTTCGTGTCCCAGTGGAGCGCGTCGCACCGGTCCAGGCAATCGTCCGCCTCAGGATCCGCGTCGCTCAGGACTTTTGCAAAGTACGCTTGAACTGCGGCAAAGTTGTGGATGCCTTCAAAACGCAGCGACACCCTGGCGCGCGGCCTGTCGAACACCGCATAGAGCAGGAAAGTCAGCACGGCGCTGCGATCAGACGCGTCGAGGCTGGCCTGCTCCAGCAAGCCGTCGTGGTATTGGTAATGCAAATTTCGCTCCTAGGGTCGATTCGCGCGGACCAGGCCGCCGACGCCGTGGCGTTGGGGCAGCCCGCCACCCGAATCTTCCCGAAACCAGAATCTCATGCACCAGATCGGCTTCATATACCAAGACCCAGATCACCGCAACCGCCATGGCGACGGCGTGGAGCTGGTGAAAATCCCCGGCGCCGACGGCGCGTATCGGCTTCTTCTGTGCTGAATACGACGTGCTCTGGACATCCTCCGACGAAATCGGCACGGCAGCAGGGACTCCGGTGAGCCAATCCATGGCCCTGCGGGCCGCCGATATCCCGCACATCTGCGCCCAGGGGCACGGCCACCTGATCGATCTGGTCAGGGACTTCGACACCCATACCAAGGTATCGCGGAGGATTTACCTGAAAAACACGTCCTCGCCCTACGCCTTTTTCACCTGCGGCAGCGCGGCATTCCGGAACGGGCGCAACCGAATCGGCGCTATGGGATCGCACCGGCTTCGCTGAGCGCCATCGTCAGCCATCAACTGATCGAACGCCTGACCCGCATCGTGCAATGCTCTATCCCCGGCCGACAGGCCGAGCCGCCCGTGGCGATTGTGTTCCCGCGCTGATGCGGCGGGACGGCAGGCATGGGCGGACAGATGAACCATGGCCCATCCGTAACCCGATATTGTTGCGGTGACATTTCCCCCGCTTATTAATAAATACCCACAGACCGAATATCGCGTCTTTTCAACTTCATTAAAAAGACCAAGAAAAACGACTTTTAATATTTGAAAACATTTCCCCCAATGGAAAATGTAGCAATCTATGTAATCGATGTAATCAATATTGGGGATACCCCGGGTTTATTGCGATATCTCCGATTTATTTCCACAGCAATCAGAATATTTAGAAAGAAAATTGCTGTCCGCGACCTCTACGATTCGTCTGTTCGCCGCCTCGTTCGTATGACGGGGTATCGAGTTGTAATCAATCTTCAGCATCGCATCCACCTCAAAGTAAATCCAGCGCGCATCGATTTCATATTGATGACTGGTATTTGAGCGTCGGTTTCTAGTGTCTACGACACGACGAAAACAGAGAGGTCCCCCCGTGGCAAAGAGAATCGCAGTGTGTGGCCTTGGTTATGTCGGCCTGCCCGTGGCCGTGGCATTTTCCAAGCGCTTTGACGTCATCGGTTTTGACGTGGACAAGCGGCGGATCGCCAGTCTGAAAGCCGGAAACGACTGGACAGGCGAGATCGAACGCGAAGCCTTGCTGGCTTCCCCGATGCAATTCACCGACCAGGTGACGGAACTGCAGGGTTGCGATTTCTTCGTGGTGGCCGTGCCGACGCCGGTCGACGAGAAGAACAATCCCGATTTCTCCCTGCTGGTGAAAGCCTGCCGTTCGATCGGCCCCGTGCTGCGCCCGGGCTGCATCGTGGTCTTCGAATCCACCGTCCACCCCGGCGCCACCGAGGACATCTGCGGCCCCGAACTGGAAAAGGCCTCCGGCCTGCGCTGCGGCGTGGACTTCAAGCTGGGCTACAGCCCGGAGCGCATCAACCCGGGCGACCGCGAGCACCCGCTGGAGAAGATCGTCAAGATCGTGTCCGGCCAGGACCAGGATTCGCTGGATCACATCGCGGGCGTCTACGAGCAGATCATCGACGCCGGCGTGCACCGCGCCTCCTCCATCAAAGTGGCCGAAGCGGCCAAGGTGCTGGAAAACACGCAGCGCGACATCAACATCGCGCTGATGAACGAGATGTCCAAGATCTGTGACCTGATCGGCATCCGCACCGCCGACGTGCTGAACGCGGCCGGCACCAAGTGGAACTTCCTGAAGTTCACGCCCGGCCTGGTGGGCGGCCACTGCATCGGCGTCGATCCCTACTACCTGACCTCCAAGGCGCAGGAACTGGGCTATCACCCGGAAGTCATCCTGTCGGGCCGCCGCATCAACGACGGCATGGCCAGCCATGTGGCCGCGCGCGTGGTGCAGACGCTGGCCCGCAACGGCCGCCTGAACGCGTCGACCCGGGTCGGCATCCTGGGCATGACGTTCAAGGAGAACGTGCCCGACATCCGCAACTCCAAGGTGGTCGACCTGTATCGCGCGCTGGGCGACTACGGCATCACGCCCGTGGCGTGCGACCCGATGGTCGACGCGGAGCAGATGCAGCACGAGTACGGCATCAGCCTCGTGCCGCGCGATCAGTTCCGCGACATGGACGTGCTGATCCTGGCAGTGCCGCACCGAGAAACCATGGACACCATCTGGGAAGACCTGCCAGGCCTGGTGAAGACGGGCGGCATGGTGTGCGACCTGAAATCCGTGCTGGACAGCCGCCGGCTTCAGTCCGACCTCTTGTACTGGACGCTCTGAATCCAGGCCCGCCACCCATCATCACAGGAGAGGCCGGAATGACCGCCTTCACCATCGCTCCCATCGGCACCTGCCGCATCCACACCCCACTGCGCGACGCCGTGGGTCGTTACCCGATCAAGCTGCAACTCGGGCGAAACTACGGCTTCGTGCACACCAGCACCGAGGCATTGCAGCAGGCCCGCTACATGTTCGGCCAGGGCGAGATTCCCGCCGACGTGCAGCGCCTGATCTTCCGCCCGTCCAACGGCGAGCAGGCGCGCCGCGCCACGCACAAGCCGGCCGACCTGTACATGGTCGAACTGTCCTCGCGCAAGCTGCTGACCATCGACGGCCATCCGATACAGTCCAACTACCTGGCGCGCTATTTCAGCGAGTTCTTCGCCGATCGCGCGCGCACCCGGCTGTTCTGGTCCATGGCCAGCGCAGACCGCCTGGCCGAGCGGCGCGCGGCGCTGGAACAGGATGCGGTCTACAAGAGCCTGACGCCGGAAAACCGCGAGCTGCTGGCCCGCATCGTCAAGCGCGATCTGACGGACGACGAGATCGAACAGGAAATGCGCCAGCTGGTCGAGCTGCTGGGCCGGGACAAGGTGGTGTTCGTCACGCACGTCAACGCCATGACGCCCGACAATGTGCCGATCGAACAACGCGAACAGCTGATCGCCGCGGTGGTCGCGAGCAGCCAGCGCATCGGCGTGCCCTGCTACGACCCGACGCCGCTGATGAACAAGCTCGGCCAGGCCGAGGCGATGGAAGACGGCGGCCTGGACCTGACGCACTACACTCCGCTGTTCGCCGAGCGGCTGTATACCGATTGGTACAAGACCTTCATGCGTCCGCGCATGAGCGCATCCGCGCCGCAGCCCGCCGCGTCCAAGCTGGGCGCCGACGACAGCGCCGAGCGCATCGAGAAGCTCTGGGACGCCGGCGAGCTGCGCGAGGCCTCGCGCCGCCTGCGCGACGTACTGCGCCGCCATCCCGGCCTGCCCGACCATACGCTGCTGTTCGCGCGCATCCAGGAAGAGCTGGGCGACTACGAAGGCTCGCTGGCGCTGCTGGACGGCGCCGACGGCGCGCTGGCGGCCGGCAGCAAGGCCGAGCAGATCCTGATGCGCAACCATTTCAAGCTGGGCCGCCATGACGTGGCCTACTCGCTGGCGGCCGGCCTGTTGGGCGACGAGATCGAAACCCCGGAAATCCTGCGCATCGCCGCGATCTGCGCCAGCCATCTGGGCCACGCCGACGAGGCGCTGGGCAACTGGAAGCAGCTGTTCCGCATCGCATCGCCCGACGATCCGGTGGCCACGGTCGCCGCCGACACGGTGCTCTCGCTGCTGCAGGCCAGCGGCGACATGGACGCGGCGATCCGATGGGTCCATGAAGTGCGCGCGGCCATCCCCCGCCATGCGCGCGGCTTCGCGATGCTGTGGCGCGACCGCCTGATCGCCGGCGACCGCGCGGGGCTGCGCGCCCTGGCGTCCGAGTCGCCCGCGCTGACGGATGCCGAGGCGCTGGAGCTGGTCAAGGAAGCGTCCTGGCGCGGCTGCATCATGGCCGGGGCCGCCCTGGCCGTGTCCTGCAAACTGGCCGAGAGCGCGCAGGAGGACATCCCAGCCTGGCTGCGGGCGCAGTCTTCGACCTGGGCCGAGGAAGGCGCGCGGGCCCTGGATGAAGGCCGCCTGCGCGACGCCGCCGAGCGCATCTGCGCGCACCGCCTGCTCAATCCGGACGCATTGTCCAGCGTGCGCGCGCAACGCGCCTTCGAGCGCGCGATGCGCCTCGGCGCGCGGGCCGCGCTGGTGGCGGGCAACCACAAGGAGGTGATCGACCTGACCGACATCGCGCTCGACACCGAGGTCGAATTCCCCGAGCTGCACGCCATGCGCGGCCGCGCGGCCGACGCGCTGGGCGACAAGCAGACCGCCATGCGTCATCTGGAACAGGCGGCCGCCAACGAGTCCGCGCCGTTCAGCACGCAGCTGCATTTCGCGCGGGTGGCGTTCAACGGCGGCTGGTTCGGCGAGGCCATCGACGCCTACCAGATGGTGCTGGCCCATGCCAGCGCCGACCAGAGCGCCCGCGACGAGGCCGAGCGCCAGCTCGGCCGGCTGGGACCGCGCGCGATCCGCGGCGCCCGGGAAATCCTGTCGGCGGGCGATCCCAAGGCCGCCTGGAAGCTGCTGGATCGCGTTGCGCAATCCTGGCCGCAGATGACGGAAGTCGATCACGAAAAGCGGCGCATCCTGGCCGTGCTGTACGCCGAGGCGCGTGGTCTGGAATCGTCCAGCACCACCGAACGCCTGGCGCTGGGCGAACGCATTCTGCAACTGGTGCCTGATGATCCCATCGGCCTGCGCCTGGCCGCTGTCGGCGCCATGCGCCTGCACCGCTTCGAACAAGCGCTGCCCTACTGGCGCGCGCTCCAGGAACGTTCCGACAATCCGGCTCAGTACGACCACTACATCCAGCGCTGCCAGGTGTGGATCGAAAAGGCCAATCGAAGGAAGGCAGCATGAATCCGCCCCTGACCACCGATCGCAAGCACGCCGAGTCCGACCTTCCCGAGGTCCAGGCGCGGCTGGAGGAAATCGTCGCGGCATCCGGCAGGGTCCAGGTCGCGCAGGACAACCTGGCGCGCGCGCAGGCGCTGGCGCGTGATCACATGGCCGATTCCAAGGTCCGCTTCCTGCTGCTGCGGCTGCAGGAAGCCGCGGGCCTGAACGAAGGCCTGTCCGAACAGTGGACCACGCTGTTGCGGGAATGCCCCGATGACCTGGAGATCGTGCGCTACTGCGCGACGCGCCTGGTCAAGGAACGGCATGTCGAGGACGCGCTGGCCCTGGTCGAGCGCCATCTGCCCGAGTCCAGCGACAATCCCGCCCGGCTGTTCGCCCGCGCCAAACTGCTGAGCGACATTCGCGCGCATGAGCAATCCGACGCGCTGTTCCGCCGGCTGATCTCGCAGCACACCGACCGCAACATGCGCGTGGAATTCGCCAAGCGCCTGCGCAAGCGGGGGCTGCTGGCGGATGCGTTCGACGTCATCGCGCCCGTCGCGCGGCACCTGGCGCCCGGCAGCAAGGCTGCCGAGCTGGCCGACGCGCTGGCAAGCGACTACGCCTTCTATCAGCGCCTGGAGCCCGAATCGGCGCTGGTCGGCAAGGACATCCGGATCGTGTCGATGAAGCACGCGATCCTGCACTTCCGCGACCGGCACCTGCCCGAACAGGGGCCGGAAAAACCGGTCTCGGTCGCGCTGGTGACCGGCAGCCTTGGCCCCGGCGGCGCCGAGCGCCAGCTGACGCGACTGGCTGGCGAACTGACCCGCCTGGCGGAACAGCCGGGGCAGGTGCCCCTGGACCTGCTGCCGAAGCCGGAAAAAGTCGAAGTGCTGGTCAAGCAGCACACCGAGCCGTCGGGCTCGGCCAAGAAGCAAGGCCTGGACTTCTTCCTGCCCGTGCTGGTCAAGGCGCAGATCCCGGTCACGGAGATCAACAAGCTGCCGCCGGTCTCGGTGTCCCATCAATCCGTGCCGGAGGGCCGCCTGGGCCGGCTGCTGGAACAGCTGCCGCCGCCGGTGCACTACGGCGTGACGCGGCTGGCGCCGGTGCTGCGGACGAACCCGTTCGACGTGGTCAGCCTGTGGCAGGACGGCACCTGCCTGTTCGGCGCGCTGGCGGCGCTGCTGGCGGGCGCGCCCACCATCCACCTGGTGTTCCGAGGGCTGCCGCCGAACATCCGCAAGGACCGCTTCCGCGAAGAGTATCCCGAGCTGTACCAGGCCCTGGCCCAGGTGCCCGGCGTGCACTTCGTCAGCAACAGCCGCAAGGCGGCCGAGGCCTATTCGGAATGGCTCGGCATTCCCATCGTGCGCTTCCATGTGCTGTACAACGGCGTGCCGGATCTTGCCACCGACGCCGCCGCCACGGACCAGGACAAATGGCGGGCATTCCAGGAAAACACGGCCGATGCCACGGAAACCATCGGCGGCGTGTTCCGTCTGGAACCGGACAAACGGCCGCAGCTGTGGATCAAGCTCGCGGCGCTCTACCTGAAGCAGCGCCCGCGGGCGCGCTTCGTCATCGTCGGCGACGGCCGGCTGCACGAGAACATCGTGGCGCTGGCGGAAGAGCTGCAGGTGACGGAGCGATTGCTGCTCGTCGGCCTGTCCAACCATGTGGGCTACTGGTATTCACAGATGGACGCCAAGGTGCTGCTGTCGCGCTACGAAGGCCTGCCCAATGTGCTGATCGAGGCCCAGCTGCTGGGCGTGCCGGTGGTCTCCACGCCCGCCGGCGGCGCGGGCGAGTGCTTCGTCGAGGACCAGACCGGCCACCTGCTGGGCGATGTCGAGCATCCGGACCTGCACGAGGCCTGCGACAAGGTGGCCTCAATCGTGGACCGCGTGCGCGACGACCCGGCCCTGAAGGCGCAAAGCCGCACGCGGGCGCAGCACCTGTTCTCGCTGGACGCGATGCTGGCCAAGTTCCTGAGCCTGTGCGTGCCCGTCATGCCCGAATCGGAGAACGATGAATGCATGGACATGGCGCCGATGCGCCTGATGCAGGCCTGAGCGGCCGCGGGCCATCCTCCCCACATCCTGGAACACGAAAGGAATCTATGCAAATGACAGTCCCGGCCGCGGGGGG